>NZ_JBFPKO010000030.1:0-63752 GCF_040948765.1 Paraburkholderia sp. BR10923
CATGATCCTCAGAAAGCTGCGGCGTTTTTACGTCCTTGTACTTGTCGCATTGCTCAACCGCTCCGCGGCTTCCGCTTCGACACCATGAACGGCGTCGTCGCCGAAAACGAATTATTCAGACCCGACTGATGAGAGTCCGGTCAGCGTATTCCATCGGGGACCGCCGGCCTCGCGCCGGACAGTGAAGTCCGGAAGCATGGCCGCAATCATTACCTGACCTTCGTTGCAAATGAGAGCCTTGGCAAGCCGGGGGCGTCCATGCATGGTGTACACGGGTCGGGCGGCATGATCAGGCGGCCAGCGCTTGAGGAGCCGGTGTGCTTTCAATCACCGGAGTGCCGTCCTTGAAGGGAATGCCCTTCAGAAGCGGTTCGAACTTGTCGACGCCGCGGATCTTTCTCCAGGTCTGCTCGGCCGCTTCAATCAGCTTGAACGCCACTATCTGCACTAATTGGCGGGGCGGGCAGGCTGATCCTGTATTTCGGCGATCGCGTCTGAAATAGTGTCCCGCATGGCGATTAGGTCGTCTCCGTTAATGACGAACCCCTGCCAGCCAAACCCAGGGTGCCGCAAATGGAGCAAGATACCGTCAGTCATCGTTTCTAGGCTAATCTGCCACGGCGGAAAGGCAACGGACTCCAGTTTCTGATTAAGGTCGGGGGGCGCAGTATCGATCTGCGGCACCATATTCAGACGTACGCGCCCTAATGTCTCGATTAATTTACTTAAATTATTCGCATTCATCCGTACAACGGACTCAGGAAACGCCAATGTTGCGCGGCTGTCTCCCTTTGAATCCAACTCAAATGTTACAACAAAGCACGATGAATCAGCGTCAGGATCTATATCACTCAATTTTGACCTCTCGTTTTACGGTTGTTCCACGCCGGTCGGGGCTGGAGTTTGTTGAGGCGCTGCCTGCTGACGGCGCAGCCTGTCAAGATCGAAAAGGTTCAGCGTTGCCCCCCCTTCAGTTGGACCTGTCGGCCTCGGCGGAACTACCGGATCGTCCTTATCCTTGATGAGATTGTTATCCGATCTATATGCACCCTGCACACCTTGAATGTGATCGTAGCGATTTTGTGTCACCGCAAGAGCAGTAGCCCGGTCTCTGATAATGACAGGGCGCAGGAATACAAGTAGATTGGTTTTGGATCGGGTTTTATTTTCGGAGCGGAACAACGGGCCGAGCCACGGGATATCGCCAAGCAGCGGTACCTTGCTGTTGCTAACAACATAATTGTCCTGCATCAAGCCGCCTAACACAATAATCTCACCATCGTCTGCAAGTACAGTAGATTGAATCGAGCGCCTAGTGAATTGTGGGCCGTTTGGATTGGTCGATACGTCGGTCGTGGAGCCTACGATCGAGGAAATCTCCGTAGCGAGCTGTAATTTTAGGATGCCACCCTCGGTGATCTGCGGTTTAATATCCAGCGTCAAGCCGACATCGACCCGATCAACAGTGTTAAGGGTCGACGGGTTGCTGCCGCTGGTACTTGTGAGACTGGCATAGGATTCCCTTATAACCGGCACGTTTGTACCGACGACAATTTTTGCTTCCTCATTGTCAAGCGAGATGAGGTTTGGTGTCGAAAGAACGTTTGCATCGGAGGAATTTGCAAAAGCTTGCAGCAGAGCGCCAAGACCTTGCACACCGAGGAAATTGCGTACTAGACCTATATTGAGCCCTTGCGATAGCCCTGCAGTCGCGAGACCAGTTGCGCCATTCGCAAGTGCACCGCTCAAATTTACGATGCTGTTTCCGCTTCCGGTCGATAGATTCGTACCGCCTACGACAGTGTTGTTTCCGATCTGCCACTGGATTCCAAGATTTGCGCTGGTATCCGAATTCAGTTCGACAATAAGCGCTTCGATATAGACCTGCGCGCGCCGGGAGTCCAGTTCGTCGATAACTGCACGCAGATTACGGTATACCGGCTCGGATGCCGTGATAATTAATGAATTAGACGCAGCATCCGCTTGGATCATCCCGCCTTGCTGATTATCATCGCTTTTATCTTTATTGTTTCCAAGTAGACCAACCGCACTGTTCGTCCCACTTGAACCAGACTGTGAACTACCAAAGGGAGGCGATGAAGATGAGCCAGAGGGTAATGGCGGCATCCCTGATGTGCCAGTTGAATTGCTGCCGAAGGACGAGGATGAACCGGCATTCTGATTGCCTGTATTTGTGCCCTCGCTTGAGCTCGAACCGGTATCACCGCCTTTGCCGAGCATTCCCCGCAGAGTCTCTGCAAGCTTCACCGCATTAGCGTTACGCAGCGGCACAACGTGCATATTACCAAGTTGCGCAGTCGGCGCATCCAGCTGCTGTGCCAGTTTTTTCGCTTCTAATAGCCTTGCGTCGTTCGACGCACGCACCAATATCGAATTGGTGCGTGCGTCCGCGGTAACCAAAACCTTCATCGTGGCATCGGTGTTCCCAATTGCTCCAGGATCAAGCATCTTTGCGAGTTGCGGTGCCGCATCAAGCGCATTCGCGTTTTTCATTAAGACGACTGCTGAGTGCTGACCCGGTGTGTCAATGCCTGCGATGATTTGTCCAATTCGCTGTACATTATCCGCGTAATCGGTGACAACGATTGTGTTATTCGACGGATAGGCGGATACCGTGTTGTTTGGTGAAATCAACGAGCGCACAACAGGCAAAACGTTGTTGGCCGACGCGTTTCTTAGATGAAGTATCTGCGTGACAACTTGATCGCCGCGTGCAGGTGCAACGTTGCCCACATATGTCGGGACACCCTGCAGCTTTGCATCGGCTTCGGGCACCACCTTCAGAAGACCATGGTCTTGAACCAGAGAGAACCCTTGCATACGCAACGATGACTGTAGCGTCTTGAGAGCCAAGTCCTCGGGCACCGGATTTTCCGACACAAGATTCAGTTGTCCGTTCACACGGGGGTCAACAACGATAGTTTTGCCGGTCGCAGCTCCGATAGCCTTCGCCACCTGATCGATGTCTGCATTGACGAAATTTAGCGTTACCTGCGCATACACGATGTGCGTGGTGATCAACCCAACCGCTAGAAGTGCCATCGCGACAACTCCCAAAACCTTACGATCTCTTCTCATGGAATGTGATGTGTTCCCACCGATTGAGTTGCCCAGACTGGCTGCCGCCGTTCGGCAAGGGTGATGGATTATGCCTAGGGGAGATGACACGAGCACCTCGATTACTGCCTGAGTGAGGGAATGTCATTTGTTAATAGAACGCAAACGTCGTCGCCCTTACAGTGCCATCCCGCTCCGGATCGCATAAAGGTTGGCATCGCCGTGAGCAACTGTACGCCAATCACGGACGCGCTTTGTCCTAGGTCAAACATCGAAGATGGATCTGACCTGTGGCCACGACAGACCAGCGAAAGAGCGTGCGCGCCTTAAATTTGACGCGATCTTATGCAAAAAACGTAATTTTGTGGAATCAAATTGTTTTGATACGTTTTGGAAGTTTCTTTGATAGAAAGCCGAGTGCGATTATGCACATAGGAGATTTCATGAAAAGGCGATAAGGCGCCTGCTCTCAAAACAGATCGATCAGGATGCGCTCCAATCCGTTGGCCGTGTGACCCGTGAAGAGAGCTTTCACGCCATCGAGAGAGTGAACCTGCGGATCAAATTGGTCGACGGAAAGAGGATTCGGGGATGGTTCATTTGCAGTGAACACTCCTCGGTTGGTTGTGGTGCAAATAGCGCAAGGATCGGTTAGAGTGTCGCCCTGACCGATTTGAGAAGCCGCGATGAACAAGCGCTGAAGAGTCTGGACGGGCTATTCGCTGGCCGTCATTTTGACCGTGAGGTGATCATTCTTTGTGTGCGCTGGTATCTGCGCTACAAACTCAGCCTGCGCGATCTCGTCGAGATGATGGCTGAGCGAGGGTTGTCGCTGGCTCACACGACGATTCTGCGTTGGGTGCGCCGCTATAGGTTCTGTCGCGGTAAGAATGAGAGTTTAGAGAGTGTTAGGAACTTTGAAGTACTGACACGGCGTGGACAAGCATGAGCATTGCGAAGACGACGAAATGAAGCCCAGCGAGAGTTTCGGGGAGCCGTTCATAGTCACGTGCGAGACGCCGGAAACGGTTGAGCCAGCCAAAGCTGCGCTCGACCACCCACCGGCGGGGGAGCAGAACGAAACCCTTTTTCGTTTCTTCGAGTTTGATCACCTGAAGGTCAATGCCCTCGTCGAATGCAGCCTGCGCTGGCTCCTTGCCCGTGTATCCCTGATCGGCAAATGCCACCTTGACCGTTCGTCCCGTTACCTGCTGGACCTGCCGCGCAAGCTCCGCTACCTGTGCGCGCTCCTGTTCATTGGCTGGGGTCACGTGCACCGCCAGCAACTGTCCCAACGTGTCTACTGCAATATGTACCTTACTACCGCGCTTGCGCTTATAACCGTCATAACCCGCACGCGGGCCGCTCTCGCAGGTCGACTGTATCGTGCGGCCATCGAGGATGACCGCGCTGGGCTGTCCCCGACGGCCCTGTCCCACGCCTATCACCGAGCGCAGGTCACTCACCATGCTCTCAAAGCAGCCAGCCTGCAACCAGCGTTGAGTCTGCTGATACACCAACTCCCACGGCGGGAAATCATTGGGCAGCATCCTCCACGGCGCGCCGGCACGAGCCATCCAGCGCAATGCATCAAACATGTCGCGCAGTTCGTATTTGCGCTGGGGCGCGTCAACGTCCATCAGCGTCAGATACGGCGCCGCGAAACTCCATTCCTCATCCGACACATCAGTCGGATACCCTTTGCGGTCCGTTGTTTTCATCCCGCCAGGATACCAGGTCTCAATCGAAGTTCCTAACACGCTCTAAGTAGCGCTATGAATGGCAAAATGCAGCGCGGAGGAGTCGATCGTCATCTTCTGGTCGACTAACCGCCGACGCTTCGCGAAAGGTCCGGCGCAATCGTCGCGCCGCTCCTAATGTCGATTCTTGCCTTCGCGCTTCGGTCTTGAGGATGTTATTGGAACAGCAACGCAGACGAAGCCAGCGATGTCGAGCAATTAGGGAGACCCAATACGCATGCTTTCCGGAGGGTTGAACTGCCCCCCTTTTAGCACTCAACACTGAGCCCAGCCCCGAACGGCTCCACCCCTCACCGGATGATGTCATAGCTGTAATCGGTCTTCGAGATGCCAATCGTGCTTGCATCGAGTGTCTCGAAGAATTCATCCAGCAGCGCTAATAGAACGCGTAATGCCCCCGCATACCCCCACGTCGGATAGCGGTGGTAATGGTGGCGGTCGAAAATCGGAAACACGAGTCGGACGAGCGGCGTACCAGTGTCGCGCTCCAAGTACTTTCCGTGTGTATTGCCGATCAGGAAATCCACTGGTTCCGTAAATAGCAGCGAGCGCAAGTGCCATAGATCGCGCTTTGGATAGAC
Source organism: Paraburkholderia sp. BR10923 (assembly GCF_040948765.1). Taxonomy (NCBI): domain Bacteria; kingdom Pseudomonadati; phylum Pseudomonadota; class Betaproteobacteria; order Burkholderiales; family Burkholderiaceae; genus Paraburkholderia; species Paraburkholderia sp. BR10923. The sequence continues at coordinate 5,420 of NZ_JBFPKO010000030.1, forward strand.
CTTGCATCCTTCACCATATGGCGACGCGTCCAGCAATGCCCTAACCTTTTCCGCCCACCCCTCGTTACCGTTCGTCGAGAGAACGTGCACCGGCTCCGCGCCCAACTCGAGCAGGAAGTTCGTGTAACCGAGCATCTGATCTGGATCGCCATAGAGCGCATACCGCTTGCCGTGCAGACTCGCCTGACTGTCTGCCATCGCATCAACTAGTTGCCCACGCTCATTTTCAAGTTCAGCCGGGACTGGTCTTCCCGTCACGCGCGAAATCTCCATGAGGAAATGATCTGTACCTGAAACGCCGACAGGCGCATTCAGTGACACGACTTCGTGGCCATGATCGGCGAGGAACTTGCTGGTCTTCTCACAACAATACTCCTGAAAGACGAACGTTGCCTTGGCGTTCAGCGCACGTTCGACCTCCTCTTTCGTAGTCCCGCCCTCGTACATCCGAAATTCGCCATCAGTCGGCGTGTTCCATGTTCCCGATGGATCGCAAATAATATTCACGCTTACGCCAAATAAATCGAAGATACGCCGAATCTCCTTCATGTTTCCGACCACGAAGCCGTCGAACCCTCCGATAAAGTTCACGCTCTCGTCAGGAACTCGCAAAAGTGGTGCAGTAGTGCCCGCCTTGCCGTCCCAAAAGTACTTCAGGATGCCCAGGAGCGCATTGTCGTAGCCGGTCACGTGGCTGCCGACAAACGCGGGCGTATGCGCGAACGGCACGTCGTAATCTTGTGGCACGCTGCCCTTCTGCTTGCTATTCTTGATGAACGCGTCGAGGTCGTCGCCAATCACCTCCGCCATGCAGGTCGTGGATACGGCGATCATGTCGGGCTTGTAGAGATTGTACGCATTCGCGAGACCGTCGATCATGTTGTTCAGACCACCGAACACGGCCGCATCCTCTGTCATGGACGAACTGACGCACGACGTCGGCTCTTTAAAATGTCGCGAAAAATGCGAACGGTAATAGGCCACGCAGCCCTGCGAGCCATGCACGAAAGGCAGTGTCTTATGGAATCCGTTCGCGACGAATACGGCACCAAGAGGCTGACACGCCTTGGCTGGATTTATGGTCAGGGAGTCACGGGCGAAGTTCTTCAGTTTATAATCTTCTGTCTTCGTCCATTCGGCAACCCGCTTTATCGCCTCGTCGGAATGGTTGAACTCGAAGTTATCTTTCTTATTGCGAAGGAGCTCTTGATACTCCGGCTCGCGAAACAGCAGTTCGTGATCGAGAATTTTGTCGCTTGATTGGGGCATGATTCGCTCCTGTATTGATGTTCTATGCAACCGGCAATCGGCGCGGCCATGCCGCTAACAGCGCTCACGCCGCCTTCTTCCAAGGTGCTTTCGACAGACTCCAGACAGGACTCGAGATCGCCATGTCCATGTCCCGCGCGAAGATAGCGAAGCCGTCGTAGCCATGATATGGGCCAGAATAATCCCAGCTGTGCATCTGGCGGAATGGGACGCCCATCTTCTGAAAGACGTATTTTTCCTTGATGCCGGAGCCGACGAGGTCTGGTCGCGTATGTTCGACAAACTTCTCGAATTCGTAGCCAGTCACGTCGTCGTAAATCAGAGTGCCTTCTTTTATGTGATGCCTTGTGCGCTGGTAGTCGTCATTGTGAGCAAACTCGTAGCCGGTACCGACAACTTCCATCCCAAGATCCTCGTACGCGCCTATTACGTGGCGTGGGCGAAGGCCACCTACAAACAGCATCACTTTTTTCCTCTGAAGCCGCGGCTTATATTTGGCTATGACGGCATCCATCAACGGACGATATTTTGCGATCACCTTCTCGGCATTTTCCATAATGGTGTCGTCGAATCGGCTTGCAATCTCGCGCAAGCTTTTTTCGATCATTGTCGGGCCGAAAAAATTGTATTCGACCCACGGAGTGCCATACTTCTCCTCCATGTGCCGGCTGATGTAGTTCATCGAACGGTAGCAGTGAAGCAGGTTGAGCTTAGATCGCGGCGTATTCTCAAGTTCTGCGAGAGTGCCATCGCCTGACCACTGCGCGATGACCCGCAGGCCCATTTCCTCGAGGAGAATGCGGCTCGACCACGCATCACCGCCAATGTTGTAGTCGCCAATGATCGCGACATCGTACGGTGTGGACTCCAGCGCGGATCGCTGTCTCGGCTCGGTGCGGTCGAATACGCAGTCGCGAATCGCATCGTTTGCGAGGTGATGACCGAGTGACTGCGATACGCCTCGAAAGCCCTCACAGCGCACCGGTACGATCGTGTGCCCGCCGTACTGCGCGCTCTTCCTTTTAGATACTGCCTCAATATCGTCACCGATGAGGCCGATTGGGCATTCGGTTTGGACGGATATGCCCCTGTTCAGCGGAAACAGCTCCTGAATCTCGTCGACGATCTTATCGAGTTTCTTGTCACCGCCGAACACAATGTCCTTCTCTTGGAAGTCGGACGTGAATTGCATCGTGACAAACGCATCGATTCCTGTCGTCCCGACGTAGTAGTTGCGGCGCGATCCCCACGAGTACTGCCCGCATCCGACAGGTCCGTGACTGATGTGAATCATGTCCTTGATCGGCCCCCAGACGACGCCCTTCGAGCCCGCGTAAGCGCAGCCCCGAATCGTCATCACCCCCGGCAAAGACTTGATGTTTGACTTCACACCACAGTCAGGCTTGCCCTGTTCGAAGGAACCCAAATGCTTGGCCCGCCGTTTAGCCATTTTTTCAGGGTAAGCTCGCAGCACTTCGTCAATCAAGGCCTTATTAGCAGCTTTGCGTTCTTCAACCGTCGCGGTCATTGAATATCCTATAAGTGAAGACTGTCATTGGCGGAAACGGTAGCCGCGCGCCGCACGGCAACCGTCGTCCAGCACTCGTCAGGCGGTGAGCTCGGCGGCGGTCTTGCCGACTTGGGACTCATCGACTTGCACCATAATTCCTTTTTCCATCAATAAGTCTTCGAGCTGATCCATCGTGATCGGGGTTGGGATCACGCCATTGCCGCCGTTATGGTGAACCTTCTCCGCAAGCGCGCGATATTGCCCAGCCTGCTCGCTGTCCGGCGCGTACTCAATCACGGTCATCCGACGAAGTTCCGCATGCTGCACAATGTTGTCGCGCGGGACGAAGTGAATCAATTTGGTGCCTAGCATCGCTGCGAGTGATTCGGCCAGTTCAAGTTCCTTGTCGGTTTTGCGCTCGTTGCAAATGAGTCCGCCCAAACGCACACCCCCACTGTTCGCATATTTCAAGATTCCCTTCGAGATGTTATTAGCGGCGTACATCGCCATCATTTCTCCCGACATCACGATGTAAATTTCCTGTGCCTTGTTCTCGCGAATAGGCATTGCGAAACCACCGCAAACGACGTCGCCGAGCACATCGTATGACACGTAATCGACTCCGTCGTAGGCGCCATTCTCCTCAAGGAAGTTGATCGATGTGATGACACCCCGACCCGCACAGCCGACGCCTGGCTCAGGCCCGCCCGACTCGACACAGCGGATATTCTTGTAGCCTATCTTCATAACGTCATCGAGTTCGAGGTCTTCGACCGAACCGGCTTCCGCCGCGAGAGAGAGGATGGTGTCCTGAGCTTTCGCGTGCAATATAAGACGTGTCGAGTCGGCCTTGGGATCGCACCCCACGATCAAGATCTTTTGTCCAAGCTCGCTAAGCGCTGCAAGCGTATTCTGCGACGTGGTCGACTTACCGATGCCGCCCTTTCCGTAGAAGGCAATTTGTCGAAGTTGAGACATTGTTGTACTCCATTGAGATTAGAAGATAAAACTATAGGTGCGAATCAGCACTGAAAAGCCACGACCAAGTCCTCAGCCTGCTGCGTCTATATGGTCTTCTTCTAGAGTCACGCATCGGCCGGAGTGTGTCCGCGCCCTTCGTCCCTGCAACGTCCATGCCACAAGCCCCTGAATCGGCCAAATGCTTGCTCAGCGAGGCCATCCGCAAACTCTCAAATTTCGGCCACCGACAATTTCGACGTCGTCTTCCTGACAAACCGCACGCCGCTTTGCCCCAAATGGACATCCACGTGCAGAGTTGGTGCCCGCTTGACCCGGCTTACCGCAGTATTGGCCAGCATGCAGCATTGGTACGGATGTTGCGAGTTTCCTGCTGCCCGCTGAAAAGGCACGATCCAGCACCAGATTAACGATGCCAAGCTATTTCTCCAATTAGGATTACAAAATGCCTGATACGCTAACCTCTTCTGCACTCAGTGGGACACCATTTGCCCGCCTCGATCGCGAGGGGCGCCTCCTCAACCCCGTCTTTAAGGGCTGCACAAATGCGGCTGACAGGATCGGCTTTCGCGGCGAGCTGGCGCTACGATTTGGGCCTCACCTCGCCGACGAGGCCCGTCCGCCCGAGCTCTCTTGCGAGCAGGTGATGGCTGTCGCGAATGCTGGCGACCCACACGTCCAATTCTTCGCAGGTTGGTTACTGAGTTTTGAACACTTGACGAATGTCGGAGAAGTACTCGGCGAGGCCCTGTCGCACCACGGCAAGTACTTCCTGTTCTGTGACAACATCGATCTGTCCAGTCGCTTTCAGGTGCCGTACAAAGAAGCGACGTTTTATGTTCTGCCGATACTCGAATCGACAGTCTACAACGAGATGCTCGAACTCCTTTACCTGGAGAAGGGCGAACTCAAGAGGAAAGACACTGCCGGGAAGCTCGATGCTATCGTCGATGCGGCGATGCAATTTAGCTTTTCCTTTGACACGATAAGTTACGCGGAAGGCCTCAAACTGATGGGACCGATTCGCGATCCAAATGAAAACAGGCCCGTCTGACGACAGCGTCACGGCAGGTCGCCCGCATGTAATCGCTGCCTCTCGTTTCAGAATGTGACGGCGGTTCCAATCACCTCCACCGGAGTTAAAGCATGTCACTGCGCACCAAGACCGCATCACGTCAAACCGCGTCACTCGAGACTCCCCTACTCGAAAACCCGAGCCACACGCACACGGATATCGCGAACGCCGACGCAGATCTTCATGCACCTCCGTGCGTGGCGGTTGCGAAATGGCTCGATGCTCACGACTTCCCGGACACTCAATCGCGCAGCATTGACGGCAGTACGCCCTTAATGCTGGCGGCGCTGCACGGCGAAGACTACATTGTCGCTGCGCTACTCGAATCAGGCGCACGCATCAGCGCCCTCGACGACGAAGGAAACCATGCGCTGTGGTATGCATGTTTGGGCGGCGCACCAGGACCGATCCTTCGGTTGGTCGGTGCAGGACTCGCTCTTGATCACCTAAACGCGGACGATATGACGTGTCTGATGCAGGCGGCCGCCACCGGTCGAATTGAGGTTATGTGGCTGTTGCTGTCGCTCGGCGCGAATGACAGTCTCGTTGCGCCAGACGGCCGTGACGCCCTCGACATGGCTGCCGATTTGGGACTCCAGTTACTGCACGCGGCACACGAACGCAGGAGCCCCAAATTGGTCTCAGCCGGCGAATCGCCTTATTATGGCCCGGGGAGCGCGCGCGGCGTCTTCTCCGATAATGTTTCCCGCTGACCTGCCCCTCGTCATGCCGCTCTACGACTATGTATGTCGCAACTGCAGGTTGCGCTTCGAAACTCTCGTGCGCACGGACTCGCCCGTGGCCTGCCCCCGCTGTCAGAGCACCGAACTGGAGAAGCAGGTCAGTGCGCCGTCCGCCCCAGCGCGCAGCAGGGCAATCATCGCTGCGGCCCGCCGTCAAGCGGCGCACGAGGGACATTTCAGCAACTACTCGACGGCGGACCGCAGCAAACTGTTGCGTGAGGGTTAATAAAGGCGCAGCGACAACATGGCCGATGTTACCTTCTTCTCTCTTTCCGTCGTTCTACCTAGAGATAGATCGCGGCCCCCGCACCGACGTTGGTCGCCGTGTCCTTCAAAGTTTTGACGATGTACTTCACATCCTGAACAGTAAGCTGAGTGTGCAGCGGCAACGCGAGTGCTCGATCGCCAATCCGCTCGGTATCGGGCAGACAGCCTCGTCGACCTCCAATAGCATCGGCGGCCTTCATGTAATGAAACTGCTCATGCAACGGATAGCTGTAGGCTGCCGTTTCTACCCCGCAAGCCAGCATGTCGTCGATCATTTGAGCACGCGCGCTCTGAGTAAACCTCTTGCCCAGATGCACGACGTAAAGCATCCAATTCACTTCGTCCACGTCCTCCGCCTGATACGGTGGTTTGATGCCTTCGAAGCTCTCCATCGCTTCATGATACCAGGCTTCGACCCGCCTCCGTTGGGCGAGCCGCTCCTCGAGCCCTGCCAGTTGTGCGAGGCCGAGCGCGGCGGTGATTTCACTCATACCCGCCTGCAGCGGCACCCGGGCACCGAGGGAGACCGACTTTCGATCGGCGCTCAGACGTCGCCTTAAGTAACGCAGTTCGTGCGCCAAGCTGTCGTCGTCCGTGACGAGCATTCCGCCCTCTCCCGCACACAACGCGGAGGGTGGCGAAAAGTCAAAAACCGTCACTTTACCGAACGACCCCACGCAGCGCCCACGGTAGCGTGATCCGAGCGCCTCAGTGCTATCCTCGATCAGGCTCAGACCGTTCAGATCGGCAAGCTCGCGCAACGATTGCCACGCGGCAGGATGTCCGTTCGTATTTCCCGCAAGGATTGCACGCGTCCGATCTCCAATCTTCTCTTGTGCCTTCATCGCGTCGAGGCAACCGCTCCAGTAGTCGATATCGGCAAACACCGGTGTCGCGCCGGCGAGGGTGATCGCATGCGCGATCTGATGCCATGTATGCGATGCGCAGATGACTTCATGGCCTTGACCGATGCCGAGCGCACGCATCGCAATCCAAGTGCCGAGCGTCCCGCTCGCCACTGCGACCGCATGGACACGGCCGCTCCAGCCTGCGAATGCAGTCTCAAAAGAATCAAGCATTGGTCCGTCGCTCCAGCACGACGATTGCAGGACCGCGTGAACCAGCTCGATCTCCCGCGGCCCGCACGCAGGCTCAGTAAGTGAAATTCTCTCAGTTTCCATCGTAGACTCCGTCTTCTGCAAGGATGAGCATATTGGCCTTACTTGCGTCTGTTGTCACGGAGACACAGACACCTGTTGACGTCGCGAGATAAACGCGGCGGCCCCGAAACTGGAGGAGGGGTTTTTCATTGACAAGCTCGACCGCGCTAATCCGAATGACTCGCACATCGGGATACGACTTCCGCCAAGTTGCGGCAGCCTCCGGCAGCGTCGGTTCGCTCAGAATTAATTCGGCGATAGTACTGATCTGATCTGCTGTAAGTGCCATGTCAGTCGCGCTCACCCGCGACGCGACGCGCCTCTACGGTGACAGGAAGCGTTGTATCGGCCACCATCTCCGGCAGCTGGAATCGCCAGCCGTTCGCAAGCGTTATCACCCCGCCCCACATCTTCTTGCCATCGATGCAGACGATCTGCTCCTCGAGATCCTTCTTTGGCACGTAGGCGCTGAGTATGCCTTTCCTGTCCATGCGGATCATTAGTTTCACGTTGAGAGTTCCAAGGTCGGTTAAAAGATTCGCACTTCAACAAGTAATTCCAATAAATCTAACGATCGGGCCGAGAAGCACAGCGCTCGTCGTAGGTGGCTCTTGTACTGCGACGAGTGCCTCCCAGCTCTGATAGGCCGATATCGTCCTTCCTCCCTTACGACCGTCCAGTCGGGCGCGATCTCGCCCTCAGTGCAGCGACCGCCTGCCCGTCAAAATTGACTGATTGAGCGCATCGCAAGACTCGCCGGCACCACGTATTTATGGCCATTTCGGCAAGCCTCCAAGCCTTAACCAGAAAGCCGCTTCCGCACCGGCCTCAATAGACGTCACCGTTGCAAAGGTCCCGCAACTCCGTGACGCGGATTGCCGACGACTAGACGGGCTCCGTTGACTTGCGAACCGTCCGGTGCATCGTCACCATGCGCGTTACACGAGCCGCGTCCGACGGGTCCGTTGTGGTCAGTTCCCTCGGGGCTACGAAGACCTATCCAGCCTAGATCGGCCGCATGCTCGCCCAAACGGGCGAGCACGTCATGGGGAAGGTGGTCAAGCGTGCATAGCTCCTTGGCGCGCATGCCGACGCGATGGTCGATTTCGACGAAGTGAACTGCATAGATGTAGAACCGTTGCAGGAAGGTTTCGATTCCGATCACATACCCCACGTCGCCTTTGCTGACGAGCGATTCACCCATAGCCTTACCGGCGTAGGTGCCGTCGTTACGGATGGAGAAGCGCGAAGCGACGCACTCACCAATGCTGAAGCGAGGCGCAAATGTGAGCTCAATGAGGTCATCGCTGTCAATTCCAGTCATACTTATCCTCCGTGACATACCGAACTGCTAGCTCAAGACAACTGCGGTGGAGGAAGGGGTCACCCGCGTCCGATCGCGCTAACATCCATCCGAGCGACATTGGCACTGACCGCGACGACCGACCGTTGGTTTTCCTTAATAAATGCGAAACCTGACCGATCTGGCGTTTCGATGAAGTCGATCTTCAGACCATCTAGCAAAACGCGGCTTTCTGCCGGCAAGAAAATTCGCAGTCCGTGGACCTCGATGGTCTCGTCGCCGGTCCGAGCCTCTACTTCGGCACTGAATTCGGCGTCATATCCAGAGCATCCGCCGGTCCTGACAAGAAGACGAAAACCAGCACTTGATGGCAAGCCGGAAAAACGCACCACACGGCGCATAAACTTTTCCGCGGCAGCGGTAACAGCAAATTTGGTCAACATGATGTCGGCATGGTAATAGTTAGTAATCCTTTGACGATTCGTCCAGGTGCTGCCCGCGGCCAGCGATGCTAGCTCACCACAATGCACCCGTCCACGGGACAAACCGCCAAGCACTGCGGACTATCAAACTGTCCTTCGCATACGGTACATTTCTTCGGATCGATTGCGAATACGCCACCTTTCTCGCTTATGGCGACATTCGGGCACTGCGGCTCGCAGGCCGAGCAGCCGGTACAGGTTGAGGCAATGATCTTCAGGGGCATAATGGCACTCCTTGTAAGAAGGTTTGTATAGCGCGCGGGCAGCCGATCCATTTGTCCGTGTGCCGCTCAATCAGCAGCAGCCGTCGCAGTAATCGACGTCTTCTGCCGGATCCCGGGGGCGCCACGCTCCACGTGCACGGTCACGCCTTTCGTGATGCGGCTGCAATATTCGATGAACCATATCAGCGCGGCTTTTTCGATTGTTTCGTACGCGTACTGGTCCACCGGCTCAATGCCCGCCTGCGACAGCTCCTTGCGCGGACACAAACCGACCTTCGCAACCAGTACAGCGTGGCAATCGCTGATCGCGTGTATGAGCGGTGGCAGGCGATCTTCATCATCATGGCCGCCCCGACAATACGACTCCACGCGGCGGTGTCCCACAAAGATCGCTCCGCCAGCGCTGACCTCGAAAATCTGGAACTCGGAGACATGCCCGAAATGTGCGTTCACGCGGCCGTCTCCCTTCGTCGCGACAGCGATCAGCACCTTCAGGTCGGCCGGCACTTCGCTCGCCTTCACCAAAGCCATTGCAGTCTGTTTCGCGTCGCGCTGCGCAATGCGTTGCACTTCCACTCGGCGCTGAAGTTCCCGACGGTAATTAGCGTCGGACCTAGTTTCCATGTCGTCGATCCCGTCGAGCTTGAACTCGTCGCGGCGGTCCTCACTCAGTAGACCTACTGCGTCCGCACGGCACTGACGGCAATGGCGCATTAACGTAGCGCCTCCCTTGCAACGGTCCTGCACGACCATTAACTCGCTAGCAGTAGGGCCACGCTGTCCGTGCAGTCCGAAATACGTGCCATGCTCAGCGTCCGAGATGAGCGGCATGATATTGTGCAGGAAAGCACCGCGCTTCTTCACTTCGCTGTTCACCTCGATCAGGTGTTCGTCATTTATGCCCGGAATCAACACCGAGTTGATCTTCGTCAACACGCCGCGCGCCGTGAGCATTTCGAGCCCTTGCATTTGCCGCTCATGAAGGATCTGCGAGGCCTCCTTGCCCCTGACGCGCCGGTGGTCCCAAAAAATCCACGGATAGATCAATTCACCGACGTTGGGGTCCACCATATTGATGGTGATCGTCACATGCTCAACAGCGTTGCTGCAAATCTCATCGACAAAGTCCGGCAACGCTAGTCCGTTCGTTGACAGACATAGTTTGATGTCCGGAGCGCGCTCGCGGAGCATACGGAAAGTGTCAAAAGTCCTCTTCGGATTGGCGAGCGAGTCACCGGGACCCGCAACGCCCAACACCGTCAACTGCGGAATCTTGGCCGCGACGGCCAAAACCTTATTCACGGCCTGCTCCGGCGTCAGCTTCTCCGACACGACGCCGGGTCGCGACTCATTGGAACAGTCATATTTACGATTGCAGTAGTTGCATTGGATGTTGCAGGCGGGCGCCACCGCCACATGCATTCGCGCGTAATGGCGATGCGCTTCTTCCGAAAAACAAGGATGCTTGTTTATCCTTTCCCATACTTCTGCCGGCTCGCGCTCAGGCTCGTCCGACGAACTGCAGCCCGACTTGTCTGCGCGGCCGTGGGTGTCGCAGCCGTCGATCTGAACAAGCGCATGTCCGGTCACCCTCAGGGTTAGTGTCTTTTGGATACCGACAGGCGCAGTCGAGGACAGCGTGCTGGCATTCGCGCAATCTTGCATGGATGTTCTCTCCAAAGCCTCCAGTGGTTCGCCGGCTTTATCAGCGAAATCCATGCCACTCACTCGAACTCCATTGGTATCGGTACGTGAGTTGGCCAACCAACTCAATCTTCTTGCTACGCGTCTTGACCAAAAGCCGACAACCAAGCCGTATTCTGTCGCTGTCACGACAAAAATAACGCACTCGTCGTGAGCACAAATTGCTTTTGGTAGGCCACTATCCGCTCTCTATCACCCGGCACTGCCGCATTGCGCGTGGGGCATCCGCGATGCCTCTCCGCCTGAAGGGCAAGCTTCGGCCGTTCGTGTGGCGCCGACAGGGTACCGCGAAGCGTTGCTTTGACCTGTAGACCATCACCTGGCACAACGTTTGCGATACATGGCCAACAGCTGAAGGGATCCGACATGAGCAACCCAATCATCAATGACACGACACTCCGCGACGGCGAGCAAACCGCTGGCGTCGCATTTCGCACGGAGGAAAAGTGCGCGATTGCCGCCGCACTGTCGCAGGCTGGCGTCGCCGTACTCGAAATCGGCATTCCAGCCATGGGCGAAGACGAAATGGCGTGCATTGATGCGATTGTCGACATGAACCTCGACGCTCGTCTGATCGTTTGGGGGCGACTCACCGACGAGGACCTCAGCGCGGCATTACGCTGCGATGCCGACATGATTCATCTTTCGGTCCCGGTATCGGATATTCACTTGCAACACAAGCTACGGCAGTCGCGTAGTTGGGTGTTAGCGCGGATCGCACGCGTCATTGGAAAGGCTGCGAAAAGCCACCCCAAGATCTCCCTCGGTATGGAAGACGCCTCGCGGGCGGACCCCTCGTTCATCTTAGAAGTTGTGCGATGCGCAGAGCAGCATGGGGCTCAGCGCGTACGATTTGCGGACACCGTGGGCATATTGGACCCATTCAAGACATTCCACGCTATCGCAGCAATCCGCGTCGCCGTGGACCTGGAGATCGAAATCCATTCGCACGACGACCTCGGACTCGCCACCGCCAACACGCTGGCGGCCCTCTCAGCAGGGGCGACCCACGCCAGCACTACCGTCAACGGCCTGGGCGAGGGGGCCGGCAATGCAGCGCTTGAGGAGGTCGTCATGGGCACGCGACATCTGCTCCGACGAGACACAGGCATTGACGCAACTGCGTTACGCGACATCTCATCGCTGGTCGAACGGGCGTCTGGCCGCGCTATTTCCTCCAACAAGAGCATTGTTGGTAAGGACGTCTTTATGTACGAGTCAGGCATTCCTACCGACGGCCTTTCGAAGCTCCCCACGACCTACGAGGGATTCGATCCCACAGAACTAGGCCAGCAACGGTCGACGATACTCGGCAAGCATTCTGGATGCTCAAAGTGTACGTGACGTCTACGACGCTCTTGGCGTCACAGTGTCCGAGCGGCTTGTGCCTCAGTTGCTTGCACGTATCCGGTCATTTGCCACACAGTACAAACAGGCGCCGGGGACAGCCGATCTGCATCGCTTCCTGACGCAAGCACGTGGCACCCGAGTTAAGGTGTCTTGAGGCCGTCATCGGGTGCGCATTGGTCCAATAGGAGAAACGACGTGCAAGAGGTTATCGAACAACTGCATCGCCTGTCGTCCACGGAAGACTTCCTGCGATTCTTTGACATTTCATTCGACGAGAAGGTAGTGAACGTCAGCCGCCTGCACATTCTCAAGCGTTTTTTTCAGTACATCGAGCAACAGAAGGGGCTACCGCGTAACAACGCGGCGGCTGTGTTCTCTATCTATCGATGTTTACTGAATAAGGCCTACAACGACTTCGTCGTGTCCACGCCCGCAGAGCAAAAGGTTTTCAGAGTCTTTCAGGAAGCGGATGGACGGCGGGTCGTCTCAATTGACCAGCTGCGCGCGTCGCTGCCAGCACGCGGCGACGCCTGACCCGGAGTACCCAATGCATATTGTCGTTTGCATCAAGCAGGTACCGGACTCGGCACAGATCCGCGTTCACCCTGTCACCAACACCATCATGCGTCAAGGCGTCCCAGCCATCGTCAACCCGTACGATCTGTTCTCGCTGGAGGAAGCGCTGAGGCTAAAGGACCGCTTTGGCGGTACTGTAACCACACTCTGCATGGGGCCGCCGCAGGCTGAAGACGCACTTCGCAAATGCGTCAGCTATGGGGCCGACGAGGCTGTACTCGTCACCGATCGCGCTTTCGCTGGCGCCGACACGCTGGCAACGTCATATGCGCTGGCTGCCGCGATCCGACAAATCGCCAAGGAACAGCCGGTCGATATGATCTTTACTGGCAAGCAGACTATCGACGGCGACACTGCCCAGGTCGGCCCCGGCATCGCTACACGCATGGGCTTCCAGTTGCTCACTTACGTGTCCAGGATCGTGGAAATCGACCTCGCCGCACGCTCGATCGTCGTCGAGCGTCGCGCAGAAGGCGGCGTACACGTACTCAAAACTCGATTGCCATGCTTGGTGACGATGCTTGAGAACACCAACGAACTTCGCTTCGCGACGCTGCCCAGAATGATCCACGCGGCAGCTTTTCCGGTACGGAAATGGAATCGCGAGCAGGCCGGCATCGAGGACGTTAGCAAAATTGGGCTGAAAGGCTCACATACCGTAGTGAGCAAAGTGTTCGGCCCAACACCGCGCGAGCAAAAAGCCGAGATGCTCACACTGGATATGGCGAGCCTGCGCGGCGTCTCGTTGGATCTGGTGCATAGGATGTTCGCTCGCCATCCGACTTTGGAGGCAGATGTGCTAATGAAGAGGACCTTATGAACTCGACCGTTGCCGCGAAAAAGCAGCCGGCCTTGAATGCCAGAGGCCGCAACCTGGAGCTACCCGAACATCTAAAAAACTACACCGGTGTCTGGGTCTTCCTTGAGCACGACCGCGGCCACGTGCATAACGTGTCGTGGGAGCTGCTCGGCGAGGCCCGCAAGCTTGCAGACAAACTTGGCAGCAACGTCTGCGTGGCGGTGCTCGGCGGCACGGATGAGCCCCTCGAAAAGTTTTCAACTGAGGCGTTCAGCCTTGGAGCAGACAAAGCCTATGTCATTCACGACCCAGTGTTGCGTGGCTATCGCAATGAGCCATTCACGAAGGGGCTGACCGATCTGGTCAACAAGTACCGCCCTGAAATTTTACTGCTCGGCGCGACCTCGATGGGCCGGGATCTCGCCGGCTCCGTTGCGACAACCCTGCTCACCGGGCTCACCGCCGACTGCACCGAACTGAACATCGATCCGACCTCCCGGGCACTGGCGGCCACTCGTCCGACGTTTGGCGGCTCGCTGCTCTGCACGATCATGACGCTTGCATATCGACCGCAGATGGCGACGGTACGCCCACGGGTCATGGCGATGCCCTCAGCGCAAGAAGGCCGCGTCGGCGAGATCGTGCAGGAAACACTGGGGCTCGTCGAAGCCGACATTGTCACCAAATTGCTCGACTTTGTCGCTGATGCGACGAGCTCTCAGATCAACCTTCCGTATGCGGATGTGATCGTCAGCGGCGGCAAGGGTCTCAAAACTCCGGAGAATTTTCAACTCGCGTTTGATCTGGCGCGCGTACTCCGTGGCGAAGTCGGCGCTACGCGCCCGTGCGTGCAGGCAGGTTGGGTCGCGGCGGATCGACAGGTCGGGCAAACTGGCAAAACCGTGCGGCCGAAACTTTATATCGCAGCCGGCATCTCGGGGGCAATCCAGCATCGCGTCGGCATGGAAAGCTCGGACGTGATTGTCGCAATCAACACCGATCCGAACGCACCTATTTTCGAATACGCGCATTACGGCATCGTCGGGGACGCACTGCAGTTGCTGCCCGCGCTAACGCACGCCTGCAAGGAACACTTGGCACTTCGGCAAATGCGAGACACCAGGAGAGTTAGATGAGAGAATCGTCGCAATTCGACGCGATCGTCGTGGGTGCCGGACCGTCGGGCAACGCTGCGGCCTATGTTATGGCTAAGGGTGGACTGAAAGTACTTCAAATCGAGCGCGGCGAATATCCCGGTAGCAAGAACGTTCAAGGCGCGATTCTTTACGCCAGTGCACTTCAAGAAATCATCCCAGACTTCCGTGACGACGCGCCACTTGAGCGCCACATCATTGAACAGCGCATGTGGATGCTCGACGATACTTCGTTTGTAGGCACACACGCGCGTAGCGACGACTATAACAAGCCCCCGTATAACCGCTACACGATCATACGGGCGCAATTCGACAAGTGGTTTTCGTCGAAGGTCCGTGAGGCCGGTGCCTTACTGATCTGCGAGACCACGGTGAATGACCTGATTCTGGACGGAGACCAAGTTGTCGGCGTCCAGTGCGACCGCGAACACGGCGAAGTTTATGCGGATGTCGTGATTCTCGCGGACGGCGTCAACTCAACTTTGGCCCGCAAAGCGGGCTTTCATGGTGAGATCGAAGCGCGCAACGTCGCACTAGCTGTGAAAGAGATCCTCTTCATGCCCGAGGAGACAATTCGCGAGAGGTTTAACGTTGCCGATCAAGAAGGCGTTGTAATAGAGATGGTTGGACGACTCACAGATGGCATGGCAGGAACTGGGTTTCTTTACACGAACAAGGAGTCGCTGACGATCGGCGTCGGCTGTATGCTGAGCGACTTCAAGAAAAACTCTAATCGCACAACCCCGTATCTGCTTCTCGAGAAAATGAAGCGTCACCCGTCCATCGCTCCCCTTATCGCGGGTGGCGAGATGAAGGAGTACTGCGCGCATCTCATTCCCGAAGGAGGGTTTAATGCGATCCCGCAAGTATACGGTAACGGCTGGATGATCGTCGGTGACTCGGGCGGCTTCGTCAACGCCGCGCACCGAGAAGGCTCGAATCTCGCAATGACGACGGGGCGCCTCGCTGCCGAGACAGCAATAGCCGCCAAAGCGGCCGGCCGCCACGGCTACCGTGCCAGCACGCTGTCAGCGTATAAGGCCGCGCTAGACAAGAGTTTCGTGATGAAGGACTTGCACAAGTACCGCGATATGCCGAAGGTCTTACACCATAATCCCCAGTTCTTTACCACATACCCTGATCTCGTCGCGAAAGCGGCCCGCACTATGATGACGGTCGATGGCATCGACAAGAAGACCAAGAAGCGCGAGGTCATAACCAGCTTCCGTAAAAGTCGCTCGGTGACAGGGCTGATCGGCGACGCATACAAA
Source organism: Paraburkholderia sp. BR10923 (assembly GCF_040948765.1). Taxonomy (NCBI): domain Bacteria; kingdom Pseudomonadati; phylum Pseudomonadota; class Betaproteobacteria; order Burkholderiales; family Burkholderiaceae; genus Paraburkholderia; species Paraburkholderia sp. BR10923. The sequence goes on from NZ_JBFPKO010000030.1 coordinate 21,285, forward strand.
TTCTGGAGGGCTTTCCGATGAATAATACGACCACTGCCAACATCGACGAAAAGCTGTTTCAAAATCGCTACCGAGTGGACGTCGGGCGGCCGCACGTCCGCATAAAAGACGTGGACATTTGCACAAACGATTGCACAGAAAAGAGCTGTACATTCGTGTGTCCCGCCTCCTGCTATCGGAACGAGAACGACGGCTCAGTCACGTTGGTCACCGACGGCTGCCTCGAATGCGGTAGTTGCCGCATTTTGTGCACCGAACACCATAATGTTGAATGGGCCTATCCGCGCGGGGGATATGGCATACAGTTCAAATTCGGCTAAACGAACAAGCTCAGTATCGCTCCGCGGCTGAGCGCCTTATCACATCCGGAGAAACTTTGATGAATCTCATTACTGGTATCGAGTCGACGGATCTGTTCGGCGGTGAAGTCCCGGCCGGCGTACTACAGCTGATCGAGAGAACCCGCCGCGGCAGCGATGACGATGTGGTCGCCGCGTTGTGGACCGCCATCCTGTCCTATCCGCGCTGCCTGCCACCCTACTATCTGCTATATAAGTTCCATGCAAACCGGGGAGAACTTGGCGAGGCGCATAGAGTTGCAACGAGGGCTTTGGCGGTCGCTGCCTGGGAAGCGTCGATCAGCAGTGATTGGTGCGCGGTGCAGCCGGGCGACGCGGACTTCTCCATTCCCGGGCCGCCGCGCTTTTGGCTCTTTACGCTGAAGGCGCTTGCGTTCATCAGCGTACGGCGTGGCGAACGGGCCCTTGCACTGAAGCTGATTGCCAAACTACGCTGGCTGGACCCGATTGATTGCATCGGTTTCGAGGTCGTCGAAGCCTTACTCGCGCAGTCAGAACACGGCAATCGCAAACTGACGAATTGACAGACAGCAATTCGTCACTAGAAGGGGAACTCCCACGATTCATTGGAGCTTTTCCGCTGCCCAATCGAAATGCGCGGTCAGCTTTGTGATGCTCAATCCTTCCGGCACGGTGCATAGCACCTTCTCAACAACATGCAGACCATGACTTCGTGCGTTCGGTGCGGAAGGCAATCCCGGTATCGTCAATGTCGCGTCTACCTTCATGCAGGGGTGCACATCAATCCGTGCCGAAGGTTGCGAGCGAGTTCCGGACCTCGCCGCTGACGGCGTCGCAATCCCCGAACAGCTAATGCAATTCTAGTTCGAAAAGCATGAGTACAACGGGCCGCCAGCGGAGTTGAGCATCCTTTCGTGCGATGTTGGGGGCGGCTGTTCTGCTCGTATCAGTAGCATTCCAGTTGGCCGGATGCAATGGAGACGATGTGGCACCGCCGCTTACTGACAAGGAGGCAAGTCAACCATTCGCATTCGGCCAGTCTACACCGCCCGGTACCGTTACTCCATCGACCGCACCATCGCGGCCACCCCCGACGTCGACGACCGAAGTGGGCGCAAAGTAGACGCGCTCGGGTGGCCACGCGTGGGTAGTGCAAACCGGTCGACCCGACAGCTACAGATTATGTCGTCGTTGACGCTCGGGCCGTCATGCCCGGGATAAAGCGATGCGCGCGCCATTGAGGCAAAGCGTGATGCAGACGCGTGGACACCGTCAGGACGGCAAGCCCGACTGGATGCCTGCGCGTCGTGCAACCTGCCGAAGTGGCGGAGGGCGTCAAGACGCCAACCGTCGTGCGGGCGTCGGTTTATTACGCAGATCCGACCACCCCAACCCACGCACGACATTTGTCGGCGAGGCGGAAACATTCGAACGGGCTACACGATCGTCCACGCTCGATTCAATCGAGCCAACCAGTCGGACTGGTTGCATCGCCACATTCGGACAGAACCTGCCGGGCAATCGGTACAAGCTGATACGCTTCACACCGTGCTCTTCGCAATGCGGTTTTTGTTAAGGTCATGTCACTCATCCCTAGCTGGCAGGTTGACGACCATCGTCAACGGGATAACGCCCCGTTCACGTCAGCCTCATCGCAAGGGCTTCCACACCACTACGGACGGCTTCCCCTCGTTGCCGCATCGGAGTTTTTCGTCATGGTGTTTGTCCTTTGTCATTTCCAGCCATCAGGTCCGTAAGTCGCACCGGTTCGCAACTAACGATACTCTTACTTGAACAGCAGCGCTTTGATATCACACAGACTGAACCGAAACCTGAAGCATAGGACATCGCGCAACTGATGACCGCCGCTGGGAAGCGATGACTGTGGGTCACGGCGATCTCGCATCCTAAGCACGCGATCGTACTCGGTCAATTCAGCAATGTCACAGTGACTCTCTGACTGCTCATAGCCCAACTGATAGATTAGGTTCCATTCTCATTCTCCTTCGCGAATACGCGTGGATACTTCTGCGATTGTCATTTCACCAATGTGACGCGAAAGCGAATGAAAGAACATTTCATCAAAGAGCTCTTCCGATTCTTTGAAAGCTCTTGCTGGATTCTCCTCAACGAAAGCGTAGGCTTCTTCGTGAGCAAGGTCGAGAAGTTTATGAATCTGGCTTTTATGCATCGTGAACAGCATATCAACTAAAAATAAAGGCGCACACTGATTAAATGGCTGCATTTCTGCGTTCTAATACGTGCGAGCATTGCCACCAGCCACTTCGCTCGTAGTTTGAGCGCCCCGTTTCTTCGGTACGTATATGAGCAATTTCTGTATGGCTTGCAACGCAGTTCACCGCCGAAGCGACGCAGCAGCGTGGCCTCGCGGTTCAGCGCCAAGCCCGATTGGCGCATGCGGGACCTTGCAAAGGTTGCAGAACGGACAAGCGTGTCTACCCGGCTCGCGCTGCGCCATAAGCACATGCTCGGGGGTCAAGTCCACCTGTTCTCTTGTCCCGGTTTGCGAATCTACTCCGTACCGGCACTACAGCAGTAGGCGAGGAGGAATACATGGTTTCCGGTGTCGGTCCTGACGATTGAGCGGATATCCGCGTTGAGCTTCGCCATCGCCGCAGACACGTAGTCGGGGGCCGGCAGCTTGTCGGTATTGAAGTCGTGGACAACCACGGCAACGGCGTTGTTGTCCTTCGTCATTGGGTGAGCGAGAACTCGATCTTCTTCCGCGAACCTCTGTTCCCGCGTCGCTACTGCACCAACCCGTCCGCTGCAGTATCCGTGAGTACCTGACATCACATGAATCGTATTACCATCACCGCTCAGCCCCGCTGCGATCGTCTTGAGAGCGGCCGCGACGTCGTCCACGCAACACAGATCATGGAATCCCCAAATTTGCACGGCGTCGGGAGTACCGCTGGTAATGTTTACAAGTGTTGCCACGATGTTCTCCAAGGTTTCGAAAGGGCCCATTTGATGATCAACCAACAATGACGGCTAAAGTGAGATGTCACTGCCCCGCCATGCCGCGCACAGCGACTACACAAGAGCCGCGAAAGTAAGAGGCCAGTTCAAAAAGCTTGCTCTGCGCGACTTAACGCTTTCCAGTCGTCAAAAGAGCAACCGAATTCTAGTGCTTCATGAGTGCCAGCGGGACGCTTGAGGCGGAGGACGACGGGCGACGGCACCCCATAAACGAGTTCGCCACACCGCAATCTTTAGAAGTTAGGCCGACGATACATATAGCCCGCGCCCGACCGACGGCCATTCTCCGAAAGGTTGTCAAACGCGAAGTCACCTGGACGAGCATGTGCCTCATATCAACGAGTTTTGCTGCTTTGTCCGTTTCGTACCTGTGCCGTTGATCAGTATAGCAACAATCATGCTCGTCACCGGTTAAAAGCAACGCCCACTGACCCTCCGTCAAACGTTGCGCAGCGGTAAGTCCAGGAAGGATTTTGCGAGACTGACAGGCCGCCGCGTACTCAGCAGGCGACCAGCGGCGCTATTCCGGCTAGTACTGCGGCCAGCCCCATCCAAACATGACCCTCTTGATTTTAGGCATGGAAACTCCTTATCAGAATAGCAGATGGCCATCGAACCCGCGGTTCATAGCACTTCTGCCACGATAACGAAACTAACGTCATGGGTGCCCGCCGCCCACCTCAACGCTGAACGCGCTCGAACTCTGCCACGTTTTAGCTAGAGTAGCGAAGGCTAGCAGACTATAGAACAAATTGGCATTCAACATTTCTTATGCTACTAGCCGCAAATTTTTATCGACCGCTTTCAACGAGGCATATCCTTCGCGTGCGAGCCGATATCGGAATCCGACACAGATGGGGCCACGCAAACCGTGCCAGAGCACCACATGCCAGAGCACCACATTCCTGCGGCGATTCGTTGGGACAACGGCTGACAATCGTCCAACCGCGCATGCTCGATGACATTGCGAGACGGATGAGACGCTTGTGCGCCGTGAGCGTACCACTGACGAGCCATGGAGGCCTGGAGTGCAGCAAAGCCGCCCAGGTGGAATAGCCGGGATCAGATCTAATCTATGACGGCGAGGCCGGGTTGCAGCTGCGCAAAGAATCGGAGCAGCGACTATCAACAAGTGGCAGGAGCTACATTTTTGGCGACCGCGCGGACCACCACTTGACTGTTTGATTTGCGCGGCGCGCAAACCAGACAAAGAGTTCTATCGCATCCAAAGTGATTCAGAATTCAATCGGGGCTGCGTTGTATCGTCCTTCCAGACATCACAACATCGCAGCGCTTGGCGTTTCCTTGGTAGCACAGGCAAGCTATTGACAATGCGTTCAAGATCAGGCCAGATGCCGATCAGCGCGACACCTGATATTCATCTAGCTTGAAAATGCGGCGCAGCACCGGCACATCAATTCACCTTGCACCTAACGCTACGTCAGGCTTTAGCGTTGATGTACGCACCGGAGACGCAATGCAGTTAAAGATCGGTGAACTGGCAAAAAGAGCGGGGCTGAGCGTTCGTGCTTTACATCACTACGACGCGATCGGCTTGCTGTCTCCGTCGCAACGCACTGAGGGGGGAGCACGCCTGTACGGGCGTGGCGACCTGATCCGGCTGCATCGTATCGAGGCACTGAAACGGTTCGGTTATTCGCTTCCCGATATCAAAGTCAGCCTTGACGACCAACCGGCCAGTGCCCCGATAAATATTCTTCATCGCCAGATCGCCGAACTGGACGCGCGGGCTTCGCGGGCGCAGCGGCTCAGTCGCCACCTGCGACGCCTCGCCAAGATGCTGGCCGCCGGCAGCGAAACGCTCGCGATTGATTGGCTTAACACCTTGGAGTTGATGAGTATGTATCAAAAGCACTTGAACGAAGACGAACTCGACACGCTGTTTGCAACGGGCCCGGACGCGATTGCGCCGATGGATCCAATATGGGACGAGCTCATCGTTGAGGTTCATAGCGCCATGCGGGAAGGGCTGTCTAGTGAAAGCAGTGTTGCCCAAGAGTTGGCTTGGCGCTGGGTTCGGCTCATGACCCGCATGACGAACAACGACCCGGCGCTCGCTTACAAGTTGATGAAGATTCAAACCGCGGAGCCACGCGCACAGCAGATTGTCGGCATTACGGCGGAGATGCTGGTTTGGATAGACGAATCGTTTGCGCACGCGCGCTGCACACTTCTCGCCAAACACTTGAACCCGGCGCAAATGGACGAAGTTCGACGCCGCCAGCTTAACGAAAAGAACAGGCGCGAATGGCCAACGTTGGCGCTTGAGTTGCGGGCACACATGCAGGCCGGCGTCGCGGCCGACGCTGCGCCGGTACAGGCTCTCGTCGAGCGCTGGCAACAGCTTTTCCGTGAAAGCTTCTGTGGCGATGACGTGGTCTTGGAAGTGCATGTTCGAGACGCCTTGAACCAAGAGCCGGACCTGCAACTTGGGGTGGGGCTCGACGAGGCATTGTTGGCCTATCTGCATAAGGCACACATCGTTGGGCACGATGTGACGCCAACCGACGCCGGGCCCAAGCCTAGCGCCTTGATCGTGGCTAGACAACGGGCGGCGCACCAACTACTGGATCGCCCGCTGGCGCTTGATGATCCGCTCGCATTGGCCGTGCTAGGCAAAGCCGAGGCACAGGACCTACGCAATGGCCTCGATCGGTTCCGCCACCCGATGTCGATGTGTAGGCGCAGCGCGCTGGTCGTACGCAGTAGGCTAGCTGACGACATTTGGACCGAGGCCGCCGAGCGGGGGGTGCGACAATACGTCGTGCTTGGGGCAGGACTCGACACCACCGCCTACCGGCAGCACGACACGCCCGGGAGCATCTTCGAGGTTGACTTGCCGGCCACGCAGGAATGGAAACGAGCGCACCTGAATGAGGCGGGCATCCGCTTGCCGCAATCGTTGCGGTTCGTACCGGTCGACTTCGAGCGCATCAGCCTTGCCGAGGGCTTGACGCGTGCCGGATTCGATCCACTCGCACCGGCCTTCTTCAGCTGGCTCGGAGTAACCATGTACCTCGACGAGGCTGCGGTCGTTGATACTTTGCGGTTCATCGCGCGCTGCGCCAGAGGCAGCGCCGTGCTGCTGGAATACGCATTGCCAGTGTCCAGCTTGCCGCCGATGATGCGTGTCTTCGTCGAACAGTTGATGGCGCAATTCGCCGAGGGCGGCGAGCCGTGGAAAAGCGCGTTCGATCCGGCTGAGTTGGCTCAAATGCTGGTTACACTGGGCTTCAGCAGTTCCCACACTTGGACTATAGACCAGTTGAACCAAAGGTACTTTGCGAACCGCTCAGACGGACTGCAAATCGGAACAACACCGTCACGTCTAACTCTGGCCACGGTCTAATCGTCAGACTATGCCTCGCAATTACTTGTTTATCCGCCCCAGTCCGCGCAATGGTCAGCGCTACAAACGGCAAGGGCATCCCACAATCGCAAGGCTATACGAGTAGCAATGCGCCAGCGCAGCGATGCCACCGAGCCAAGTACGGGTCACCGCGGGCGCCGGGGAGCCGAGCAGGAAATCCTCGGGTGCGAGATGCACCGAGGATTTCAGGTTGTTTGCAGCCTCGGTACAGTCGTGTGCGACGAGAAACCCGGAGGCGAACGCATAGGAAGACATGATGACATCCACGCTTAACACCTTGATCCGCGCTGAACGCAATCAGCTGGCAATCGTTAAAGTATCTCCTGAGCATTTGTAGCTCACCGTCACGGCGAATATGCCAAGGCCCCGCATGGCCACGTATCGTCGGTAGCCAGACCATCAATCTGGTCCGAAGCAATCCGCGAAATCGCCACACTCCGCGCAGTTTGAAGACTTGCAGACAAGCAACGCCTCACGCTCGCACAGTTGCTTGTAGAGGAATTTCTTCCACTTCATACCGTGAACGTTTTTTTGCGCCAGCCGCGGAAACCAATAGCCCAACAGCACCGGCAATTCGCTACGCGAGCGAAGGCGCAGCTCCTGCCACAGGTGTTTGTGCCCCGCACAGGCGCAGGCGAGCGCATGCGAAACGCAATGGATTTCAATCGTTGTGCCTGCGAGCGGATCAGCATGTGCCTTCAACAGGTTTGCGAGGTCTCCGACCTCGTCGTCGCACGATCGCTGGCGCCACGCTGCAGGCGAGGCGGCCAGTTGCAAGAAAAGGGCGCTGTCGACGCCGGGAAACCAATGCGCAAGCAGCCAGTGGGTTTCATCCAGATTCAACCCGCGGATGGGCAGTGTGTGCACGCCGGCTTGGCCGAACGCCGCCGAGAGTACCCCTGCGAGGGCAAGAACCGTGGAATCGTTGCTGTCCACAGCGTGACGCATCAACGTCGTGTAGAAGTCCATCACCGTCCTTTGTGGCTCAGACCATGGCCACCGCGTGCGTGTAGCACTTTTTTGGGCATATCCTCGCGCATGCCGTGCAACCGATACACAACTCCCGGCGCGCAATAGTCATAACCTTCTTTTCGTACTCGTCGTCGTCATCCTCGCCTACCGGGGTAAGGTCGCCCCCCTCGTCTACACCGACGAGCTGCAGGACCCCACGAGAACACGACCGGAAGCATCGTCCGCAGCCGATACACTTCTCATCATCAAGGGCGGAGACAAAGGTAGGCGTCCACATCTCCCCGCTAGGTAGTTTTACGCAAAAAATCTCGCTCATCTCCGGCTCCCAGGCGCTTCGTCGAGAGCCGCAGCCGCGGCCTTGCGCGCGTCCATCAGCGCGGCGTGAGCTTCGTGACAGAGCTGCGCAACCGTCAATATCTCTTCCCACCTAGTCGGAAGATCCTCCGAAAGGTCGTGGAGATCCATCTTGGCCTGAATGGCCCGTGTATTGAGTGTCTTCAGGCGCACCTTCAGTTCATTCGGGTCACTCATGCCCCCTCCCGTGGTAAAAGGACGCGCCTCAGTTGTCGCTGTCCGCAAAGTGGCGGTCTTGTCAACAGTGGCTTTAGCCATGAGATACCTCGTCATCCTCGGCAAAGTCGAATGAGCGCACATTTCTGGTTAGCGCCTTGCGCAACCACGGCGGTGGCGTACCTTTCAGGACATCCCTAAGCTTGATAAGGATGTCCTCAATTGGCTCCAGCTGTGGCACCTTGACTGGATGCACCTTCAGCGCTACGACGCGCGCCGCTCCTGAACCACCGATTGCGGCAACGTACAGGATCGCGCAACCGCGGATCGCGTCCAGCTTCGGTGCAAGCTTATCTTCGTCGCCGTCCTCCTCTAACTTGCCGCCAAAATCGAAGGCTTCCACGAACGCGTACCCCTCCGCCGTCACATCGAAGATAACAATGCTTTTCGCCCAGCCAAAGTGCGCGTCGACATGCAGTTTGTCCTGCGTGGCAAATGCGATTTTCATGTAATGGTTCCCTCATGATTTGCATGCAATGGTCGCGACGACCGGAATTCCTTACTCCGCGTTAGCGACTGGCGCAGCGAGGTCGAGCGACGACTGCGGCAGAGCCCAGTCGGCCGGGCGGTGGTGCGTAACTCGATCGATTAATAGATTCGCGAGTTCGAAGACGAGGTTCATCGTTCCGCGATAGCCGACCTGGCATCGATGGGCATTGCCGACCCGGTCGAATACGGGGAAGCCTATGCGCAACAGAGGCTTGCCGAGACGCGCGGCCATCTGCCGGCCGTGCGAATGCGTAATAAGCAGGTCGCAATCCGCCGCGCCTCGTTCCATGTCCTCAAGGTCACCGAGCACGACCTCGCTCGTCGGCAGTAGCGCATGCGACGCCGATGTAGTCGTGCTGACGCAGACTGGCAACTCGGCGCCGATTTCGTGCAACAGCGAACCGATTGCAAGCAGCAAATCCGGTTCTGCGCCCAAGGCCACCTTAACGCCACCTATGTAAAAATGGCTGTCGAGCATTGCATCCAGCAGTTGGCTGCGCTGCCTCTGGTATTTGATCGGGACCTCCCGGTCTGACAATCGCGCAATGCGATGCAAGAGCCGGTCGTTCGGTTCGAGCCCTGTGAGCCGCTCAAAAATTTCGAACGGGATGCCTGCGATAGTCTCCAGTGCCTGCGCACCGTCGCGCGTTTGCTCGCCCACGCCGATGGTGAATGTCGACGCACCTGCGGCGCGTATCTGGTCGAGAGAAGTTCCGCCCAGCGTGGTCCCGCGCCAGTCGGGAGCAATGTGGCCATCGAGCGAACCGGAGACGTCTGGCAATATGATCGGAACTAACCCGAATGCCTCAATGATCTCTCGCAACTCGTCGATATCGCTGGGTGACAGATGACTGCCGGGCAGCACGTTGACCTGTCGCTGCACGGTTGGCAGTGGCTTGACAAGCGCCTTCACGATTGCAACGATGGCGCGCCTGTAGCCGTCCTCGAATGCGCCAATGTAGTCTGGCGTCGATACGTACACGAGTTCGGTATTGCTCAACTCTGGCTTGCGTTTGCGCACCATCGCGAGATGACCGGCGACATCTTCCCCGTTGGCCTCAGTCAGCCCTGTCGAGCAAAGCACGATGATTTTCGGCGCCGCGCGCTTGCAGATGTTCAGTAGCGCCGTTTCGACGTTTTCAAATCCGCCCAGAATGGTAGTGACCTCATTCATTGCAGTGGTCTGCAACGGGATGGCCTCCTTGAAATGGCGCACCAAGAGGACGAGGCCGAACGACGTGCAGCCCTGCGAACCGTGCATCACCGGCATGCACGCATCGAGTCCCATGGCGGCATAACTCGCGCCAAGCGGCTGGCTCATTTTTAGCGGGTTGACCGTACAGGCTTTCCCTAGTTCGACGACGTTTGCCATTGTGTCTGCACTCCGCTATGCTCAGGCCGCGACGCTGGGTCGAAGGCCCTTCGGCCAATCCCGCGCGCTTGCACGCGGCGACTGTTCTGTCATGCGCTCTGTGAACTCCATTCGCTCGCCACAGAGCCCTTCGCCTTTGTCGTCCCACGGAGCTGGAATGCGCACCTGCTGCCAGACCGGGTTGCTGATTGCGCGGTCAATCTCGTGCACCAGCTCGACGATTCCCTCATACCCGGCATATGGATGATGGCGTTCCTGATTGACATCAAGCCAAGGCACCCGCGCCTTTAGCGCGACAAACTGCGAGCGCCCGCCGGACAGCATGATGTCGGCCTGCGACTCGCGGAGCATGCCGTACATTTCGCTTGCCGTCATATTGTCGACTATGCGCGCGTCATCGCCCATGATCTCCTTGATCCTTTCCTTGTCTTTCTCGGTGCTTTTCTTCACACTGGTGCCAACGATCTTGAGCCCCACCTCTTGCAACGCCGCAACAAGCGACCAGGATTTCACACCGCCTGTAATCAGCAGCACGCGCTTTCCATCGAGGCGCGCCCGGTATGGCGCAATGCGCGCCCACGCGCGCTCCTCTTCTGCTTCAATCAAGCGATCGGCGCGTTTGATCAGATCGTCGGGCGCACCCCTTTGCACCAGCAGCTTGGCGACTTGGCGCAACGCATCGCTCACATCGCCGATTCCGTAGAAAGAGCCCTCGAAATAGGGAATGTCGTATTGCCGCTGCATCTTTGTGGCAATGTTAATCATCGACTTTGAGCACACCACCATATTTACCTTCGCGCGGTGAGCGCTCGCGATGTCACTGTAGCGAGCATCACCAGAGATGCAAGCCAAGATACGGATACCCAGCGCGTCGAAGAGCGGCTTCGTCTGCCACAACTCCCCCGAGAGGTTGTATTCGCCGATGATATTGATGTCGAACGGCGTTGTGTGAGCGGGCTCACGCGAGCCGATTACATGATCGAAAATCGCCTCCCCACCGAGTTTATTGCCGAAGTTTTTCGACCCGGCGAAACCGGGCGCGTTGACCGGTATCACAGGTTTGCCGAATTTCTTTGACGCTTGCTTACACACTGCCTCTATGTTGTCACCGATCAGCGCGGTGACGCACGTCTGATAGACAAACACGGCAGGGGGATCATATTTTTGGATAATCTCGCGAATACTTCTGAACAGCCGTCTCTCGCCGCCATAGATTACATCGATCTCACCTAGATCAGTCGTGAACGCGGACCGATAGAGCATCGACCCGGAGGATGCCGCAGGACGGTTATCCCACGAGTTGCCCTCGCACGCAATCGGCCCGTGCACAAGGTGCGCTACGTCAACCACGGGCTGAAGTGCAATCCGAGCTCCATCGAATGCACAACCGCCAGCAGTCGCTCCTGGCGGAAGTTGCTTGGCGCAGCCTTGTCTGCGCTCCGTCTCACTTTTCGCCCTATTCTTCGCGCAACCGGGTTCGTCGAAAATATCTGCAGTCCTAGCCTTGAACCACATTGGAGAATCCTGACAATATGAGGTCCACAACTAATTGCAAGTTCCATACCATCGCGCGAAGCCGCAGGCATCCGCAGCGTGGGGTATCGGGCACTGTAGTAACAGCGTCGACTTAAACCAGTGCTTTGTCGGAGTTGAACGGATTGCGACACAACATACTTATCGACCTTCTTTCAGACCATGCGCGTGCTGTGTTCCACGCGCGTCGCTTTGCATACCGAGCAGACGAAATATCGGAGCCGTCCAGGGCGTGACCTCAAGCTTCGCTTTCTTAGAAGCGCCGCAGTTTGATTCCGTGCTTGCGCAGTGCATAGCCGATCTGCCGCGCCGTAATGCCGAGCAGGCGTGCCGCCTTTGCCTGCACCCAACCGCAGCGCTCCATGGCCCAGAGCAGCCGCTCACGCTCGTCCTCAGGGATGTGCTCACCAGAGTGCATGCCGAGACCGCGGGCATCGCGCTCCGGGGCGCCGAATTTCGCGGGAACGTTCAGCGCGTTACTGACTGTAACGTCCGACGAGCGTGCCGGACGTACTGCGTCTTCTCGCTCCACATGATGCAACACCTTCGTGAGGCACCGGTCGATCTCGCAGAGAAACGAAGAACGACCAATCGTGTCATGATGCGCCATTGTCGCAGTCCGCTCAATGCAGTTTTCGAGCTCGCGCACATTTCCGGGCCAGTAACAACTCGACAGCACCCGCAACGCTTCCTCGTTGAAATGCAGAGCGCGACCGTTCTCACGATTAAAGCGGTTAAGGAAGTATTGCGCCATCTCGGGGATGTCTTCCCGGCGCTCGCGCAGCGGCGGCAACACGATGCTCACCACGTTGATGCGGTAGTAAAGATCCGCTCGGAATTCGCCCTCTCTCACCATTTGTTCCAGACTGCGATTAGTTGCAACGATGAGCCTCACGTCAACTCTCACGGGCGTTGTCCCTCCTACCCGCTCGAACTCCCGCTCCTGCAGAACGCGCAGGAGTTTCGCTTGGAACGACGGCGATATATCACCTATCTCGTCGAGGAAAAGTGTTCCGCCGTGCGCCAATTCGAAGCGCCCCTTTCGCTGAGTTTGCGCGCCCGTGAACGCCCCCTTCTCGTGGCCAAACAGCTCGCTTTCCAGCAGTGTTTCCGTGAGCGCCGCACAATTCACCGAGACGAATGGCTGGTCCTTGCGCGGGGACAAACGATAGATTGCACGCGCGATCAACTCCTTGCCGGTGCCGCTCTCGCCGCGCAAGAGCACCGTCGTTCTCGCAGGTGCGACCTGATGGACCTGCGAGAATACGTGCTGCATCGCCGCAGATCGGCCGATTGCCCAATCGACTTGAATAGGAGGGGCCGCGTTCCGTCGGCGACTAATCTCCTCCTGCACGCTTTTGCGGTTCGGATTCGCCTCACGCTCAAGCAGAAGTGCCCTGCCCATTGGCGCAGCAACAACTTCCAAAAGTTGGAGATCGTCTGCGAAAGCACGCTTCCCGCCCGGATTCTCACAAAGTGCTACGAGCACCCCGAGCGGCCGTCCTTCGTGCCGGATCGGTGTCCCAAGTAGAGCGACACGCTCGGCATTGGAAACACGAACAGCCCCCGTGCGGTCGTCGAACATTGGGTCACCATCCAACTCAGACACAACCACGGCGGACTCGCTTTCCTGTATCTGCCCTACGATCCCTTCACCGGAGGGAAAACGCATACCTTCTCGCCAGTCGTCTGACAGTCCCGTGCTACACAGGCCGCCAAGCTTTCCATCCGGCTGCTCGACGGCGATGAACGCGGACCGCCAGCCTCTCGCACGCGACAGAAACCACAGCGACTTCTTCAACGCGTGCTCCGCATTACGGGATGAGGCCAGCGTTTTTAGCACTTCGGCCACTACATCGAAATCGGGAGGGCTCTCGTTGATAAGAGAATGCGACATAGATTCGGGCTCCAGCGACAACTCGCCAACGCAGTGACGAGACGGCTCGGCACAACGGCAGAGCCATAGTCGCGTTGGTGGCAGCCGAATTCGGGATGCCGCTGTGCTCAGGCATCGCCAAACTCGACAAAAATGACAAAATCGCAGCAATGGCGTCGGGAAGCTGCAAACAGAGGCAACGAGGCCCCTCCGTTCGCGGCTAGCATACTAACCAAAAAAGACGTAGGTTTCACGACAAATTCGGGTCAACAACAACCCGCACAGCCAGTCGAGGTTCCTAGTCTCGGTCGAACGCTGCCAGCGTTGAAGGAAGGCAGAAGCGGTTTCGTTATATGAAATTCAAATCGTAAGTGCCATAGGCCTCAAATGGCAGCTCAGGTTGCATTGCACGACACAGACGCAACTCCGCGCGAGTCCTTCCAAAATGCTGTGAGAGCTGTTCAGCAGCTTGCTCGAGTGCATCCGCCCAGTTGTTCGTCGTTTCTTTTTTAGCGCGCGATCCAATGCAACGTTACACGCCTGCAACCGGTCGACACCTATGTCATTTCGCATCGAGGCCCGATGTTTCTCGATGACATAAGTCAAACGTCACTCAGTGGGCTCCTGAATTCCCAAAGCAACGCTGCCTGCCCGCGTCAGCGTCGGGGCTGTCCATCGAAAATACCCGGCAGCAACCGTTTTGACGCGCCGAAATATCATCTCTTCGACGCGACCACGGCGCGACGTCACCTAAACCTGACCACGCGTTGGCATCGCCGGCTGCTCTGCCGTGAATATTCCGTGCTCTGCCGAGCTCAGCTGCAGCGAGCGAAAGAGGAACCGTTGAAGTGCGGTAGCTGCGGATGTTCGGTCGTTCCAGTTCTCTTGAGTGAACAGACCGAATTCCGCCACTGGCGGCATCGGCAACCCGACAGCTTGCGGATCGATCGCGTGCATGGTGTCGCGGCGCACGTGCCAGTCGAGCAGCACTGCAATACCGAGTCCTGCCTCAACGGCCGACTGCACCGCCGACAGGCTTGTGCTCGTACACGCAACACGCCACGCGATGCCGGCGTCGAGTAACGTCGCGAAAAAAATCTCCTGCCACCGGCATGCGCCGCCGAATGCAACAATCGGAAGCGGGCCCTCGCCAAGGTCCGTGTTCCGGGTACGTGCGGCTGCCCAGCGAAGCGGATGCCGCCATGTAACTATCGGCTCCGAGTGAATCAGCGCAGGGTCGCCGATCGCGAAATCTAGTGTGTTGCTTGCGAGCCGCTGCGATAACGCCGGGCTCGCATCGACAACAATCTCCAGCGCTACGTCCGGATAGAGAGCCGAGAACTGCCGCAATGCATGGCGAAGGTGGCTCATTGCGATGTCTTCCGGAATGCCGACCCTCACTGTGCCAGAAACGTCGCCCTCAGTCAGGGCGGAGCGAGCCGCGAGGCCAATGTCGAGGAGCTTGTGCGCATATGGCAGTAGCACGTTGCCCGCGGTGGTCGGCTTTACGCCGCGCGGTGAACGTTCGAGCAAGCGTTGGCCAACCTCATCTTCGAGCCGCCGAAGGGCCATGCTGACAGCAGCCTGTGTCCGATGGAGAGCCATCGCAGCATTGCTCACGCTGCCGGCTTCTACAACCGTCACGAATGTACGCAGCAGCGTGCTGTCGAGATCGCGAATCATCAATTTCCCTCATGCAGACATAAAGATTATCAGCTTATACCACGCATACCCCTGCGGTTAATATCCTACCGTCACGAGTCAGGGAACATGGATGCGAAGAAAGTTGCACGAAAAACACGCCGAATACGCACTGCGGGGAATACCCGAGTCGCTGGCGCACCCGGCCCTTCGAGCTTCGCCGTGTACCTGATCGAACAGCCGCCACCGAACTGGCCAATGCTCCTTCCAGTGAAGGAGCGATACCGCAGAAAAGCACAGCTTGACGTTGTGGCCTCCAGTCACCTCGTGCCCACGTCATGGCGCTCCTCGATGAGGAGTTCTAGGCACGCCGGCCTATCTGAGCCCGGATACGTCCACTTAACTGCAATTAGCAAACAATAGGTTGAAGCATTGCGTTCAGCAGGTTGCACGAACCCTCTCTCGCTATGCCAGCCGAAAAAAATGCCCAAGAATGTTTGACAGTGCTGCCCTCTCATCGCACGACCACCGCAGTCGCGGTTCGAGTCTAGAAGCTCGCGGGACTCCCGCGAGCCTGATGTACGCATCGAAGTTTCCCGCAAGAACGCGTCAAGGTGCCCGGCTGATCTCCTCGACGCGTTTATAGCAGCCCGGTTCGCTCGTTTCTTTGCCTTTTTCAATTTCTAACCGGAGGTCACATGAGTACAGCCAACGATCGCATTTATTTTGAGCAAGTCGCTCAACAAGCTGTGGAGCAGATGTTCGCAACTTCGCCCGAAACCGCAGCGTTCCACCGTGGCGATTGGATCGACAGTGAGTACTATCGCCGCCACCTCGTAGAAACTGTATTGCGAATCCGACTCAATAACGAGGTCGACGCGTTCGCACTCTACAAAATCGGCTCCAAGGACAACACGCTCGCACAGATCCTCGCGCAATACTTGGCAGAAGGATACGGGCATGAGGGGAAATTCCTCCACGACCTTAAGAAATTCGGCGTATCTGCCAATGAAGTCGACCGGATTGCCCCCCTCCACAGCACCGACAAACTGATCGGCTACCTCTATCTGAGCATTGGTCGCAACGGTCCGCTGCCGACGATGGTCTGGAACTGGCTGCTCGAATGGTATACCAATCGCTACAGCAAGAGCATTACAGAAGCCGCCAAGCGGGCGTTCGGCCACGATCACGTTAAAGGTTCGCTCGACCACATTCAGTACGCAGAATCGCACAAGCACTATGACATCATTTGGATTGCCCTTCAGCGGGCAATAGGCGGCTGGGGCAGCATTGAGAGCGCGGAAATGTATCTCCGCAACTTCGTCGGCCTGATCCATGAATATTTCGATGAGTTGCGTGTGACGACCGTGCCCCGGACGGAAAGCATAACGTCGCGGGAAGCAGCCACATGACCGCCGTCGTCTTGGTTGCGCCTGCGTCATCCGGTACCGCAGTTTTCGCCGCCACAGCTCGTCAAGGTATCGCCGCCCTTGCATTTGCGCGTGCCGCGACCCTTCGACTGCGAGCGTCTGTTGCGTCCTTCGCGGTGGTGGGCGCTGCGCTCGGCGTCTTCCCATGCACAGGCGAGTCACCGTGGACAGTTCAGCGCTCGCGGAGATTGCCGGGCAGCAGCGTAATGGACACATATACCCACTGGTTAAACTGAACAAGTCGATCTTGTTGTCGAAACTGATGATACGCGGCCATATTTGCAATCCAAACCCACGCAGCTCCGGCAATGCGAACGTGGCGATGCGACGTGCCTAACCATCGTACGGTTCGTCAAATCCATATCAGCGGACTTCGCCGGCGGCGCCGAAGTGGCGAGTGTGCGCCACAATCCGGTCTCAAAGGAGACGAAGCTCCCACGCCCACCCGCCCTCCACTATCGCGAGACTGACTGCTCTCTTAAACCCCTACCAGACATGTCCGGCTCACCGCCGCAGATCGCCCCGACGCCGGGCCCGGACATCGCCAAAACGCTCTGTGCGCTCAAATTTGATCAAGCCGAAAAAATATCTGAACAAGTTGCTTCCACATGAAAGCCAATCATCCTGCTAAGGGTAACCGCATAGTCGTGCTTAACCGGTGGTCCGACGGTTTCGCCGCCTATCAGCGCTACATTGATCATGCGGCGAACAAGATCGCATACGTCTGCACGCCCAACAGTGTCGCCGCGCTTGACACCTCTCGCATTGCACACGTCGAACAGCTATCTGACATCCTCGATGAAGAAGCGCTGCATGCGGCCGTGCGCGCCTGTAGTTCAGCGCTCGGCGGCATCGACAGGCTAGTCGCCTTATCCGAATTCGACCTTTTAGCGGCCGCGCGACTGCGCAATTCGTTCAATATCCCCGGCGACCTTCCCGAGACAGTCGTGCGCTTTCGAAATAGGGCCGTTACGAAGAATACTATCGCCGCAGCTGGCCTGCGTGTACCGCGGTTTGCAGCCCTGGAAGATCTGGTCGTTGCCAAGGCGGCGACTACCACTGTGGTGCGTTTTCCGATAATCGTGAAACCGCGATCAGGTACGGCGAACATAGGGTCACGGCGCATCGAGACCCGTCCTGAGTTCGATGCACTGTGGCCGACACTACCGCTTGCCGAGTACGATTGCGAGGAGTACATCGACGGTCCGGTTTATCACGTTGACGGCTTCCTTCTGAATGGCACATTGGTTATCGCGCGCGCGTCTCGCTACATCAACACTTATGTCCAGTTCGCTCAAGGTAAACCCCTCGGCTCGGTGATGCTCGACCCAGGTCCTCTAAATGAGGCGCTGACCGCATTCTCCGTAAAATGTCTGCGCGCCCTGGATTTCAGAAATGGGCCATTCCATCTTGAGATAGTCCGGGGCTGCGATGGATTGTATTTCCTTAAGGTTGGTGCCCGCGTCGGCGAAGGAGAAATCCCATTCCTCTTTCACGATCTGTACGGTGTTGACCTGTTCGCCCTCTGGGCCGCGCAGCAGTCAGGTGACAGGGCGCGGTTAGCCACTCAGGTGCAAGCAGCGCTAGACGCGTCGGCATCGTCCGCCCGCGGTGGATTCCTCATGTTGCCGGAGCCAGTGGGCAAAGTATTCGTCGATGCAAAATTGCTACGAGAGATCCCCGCGCTTTACGATGCGGTTTTCCCCAAGCCACATCATTTCTTCGACGGCACCGGCGGCTACGCCACCCTCCTCGCGCGCTTCCGCTACCGCGCTGCATCGGAGCACGAAATCGCCACAGCAATTCACACGACATTAGACAATTTCCAATACACGCTCGCCGAGATTGCCGCGCCCCCCTTCACTGCGGAGCCAGCGGCTCCAATGGTTCATCCCGGAAGGCATTCCCCGCCGCTTCTGCCTTGCTAGACGTAGTTTCGCGCCTCCTCCAGCAGGAGCTCACGCATCCAGATGCTCGCAGGATCACCGTTATGCAGGGAAGGCCATTGGATCGCTTCAGTGAAACAGGAAAGTGGCAACGGGACGTCGACGATCCGCAGCGGGGCGACTTCTGCGAAATACTTTGCCAACCTCAGAGGAATCGTAGCGATACGGTTAGTATGAAGCAGGACTCGCGGGATCAAGTCGAAGGTAGGCACGATAACCTCTTCGCGCCTCTTGAGACCTAGATCGAGTAAGAAGAACTCCTCGATCGAAGGTCTCCGTGCACGCCCAAACCTCACTGTTACGTGTCCCATCGACATATACTTCTCGAGTGGCAGGCGGCGGGACAACTGTTTGTTCGTCGGACAGCCTACACACACGAGCTTCTCCTCAAAGAGCGGTGCTTTAGGATGAGCATCAGCCAACAACAGCTCCGGCAGGATCAAAAAATCGGCGTCCCCACGCCGAAGCAGCTCACCCGGGTCGTCATCAGGGAAAAGCAATTCGAAACCAACCGAAGGAGCCTCGCGCGCTACACGCTCAATGACATTCTGAAAATAGACCAGCGTCATAAAGTCGGACAGGCACACCCTGAAGCGGCGATTCGACTTGTCCGGTCGAAACACGTCCCGCGAGATGATCGAAAGCTGGATGTGCGATAAGGCTTCCCGAACAGGTCCAGCGAGCTCCGTCGCTCGCGCAGTGGGGACGAACTCACGACCTCTCAATACAAACAGGTCGTCGCCGAAATAATCGCGTAGTCGAGCGACGGCGGCGCTCATGGCAGGCTGGCTCAGATTGACGCTTTGCGCCGCAGCCGTCAAGTTGCGCTGCGTCATCAGCGCATCCAGCGCGACGAGAAGATTCAGATCAAGGCCTTTGAATCGCATGTTCCGGTATCCGCCTTATGGATGAGACATATCGAAACAATCGATTGTACAAATTATTTGCGATAACGCAAAGTTGCGACAATTCAAATTGAATAGGGAACGTCGAAGCCCGTCTGTCGTAGTGCTGATTGATCCGCAAAATCCCGCATAGTGATCCGCAGTTGGCGATCGAACCTATCGGCAGATCAAACGATACAAGGCATGCGTCGGACGCGATGGAAAGGCTATGAACCACCCAGACTATTTGACAGAAGTGCGCAGCGGCAGTGATTGTGCCGATCTTCGCCCTAAGATTTACCTTACATTTGATGACGGACCTCATCCAGTATGGACGCCGAAAATACTTGACATATTGGCATATGAGCAAGCGGCGGCAACTTTCTGTGTCATTGGCGCGTACGCAGCGGAGTATCCAGAACTGATCAAACGGATCGCCGCAGAAGGTCATGAACTCGCTAACCACACCATGACACATCCAGACCTTTCGAAATGTGAGCCGGACCTAGTTCGCCGTGAAATATGGGAGGCGGATGCGCTTATCAAGGAGACGTGTCCTGCGGCGAAAGTGACGTATATCCGCGCGCCATACGGAATCTGGACGAAAGACGCAATCGGGGAAACGGGGAAGGCTGGACTGATCGCGCTTCACTGGTCAGTAGACCCGCGGGATTGGTCTCAACCGGGTGTCAATGCGATTGTTGATGCGGTGATGGCATCAGTCCGGCCAGGCTCGATTGTGCTGTTGCATGATGGAAGCCCCCCCGGAGAGTCGAACTCCGATGTTCACACGACATCCCGCAGACAGACGGCCGAGGCTCTCTCGCGTCTAATTCCTGCGTTGAAGGCGCGCAGGTTCGTGATTAGTCGACTTCCTGATCGTCGATCCCAAACACTGGGCGAATGAGCGCACATCTGTAACCACTAGCCTGCTTGGACTATTGGCTGGCCCACTCATTGCAAACGGTTCCCAATAGTCACATCGAGAGATCGTGCACGATTCTGGCGCACAATCAAATGAAGATGTCAGGAAAAACTGACCCCCGAAAAAAGGATCCACTGATATAACTTTCCGTGTGCGCCGATGGAGGTGTTGTTGCTTACCTCGATACCATGGAACGCATTGAAGGAGGTTATTAGTCGGCCGAAAGCGACAGATTAATACGATTGCATCAACAAACGACGGTACACGACAGCACGCAGTCAACTCTTTCTACGGTATCGCAGTTTCACGCAGGGTCTGTCGTCGATGTGATCGCGCCAAGCAGGCGTATTGACGGATCCTAGCAGGCCTGTAATCAGATCATTTTTTGACACCACTTAGCAAACTGACCTCGATGAACATTCCTGCCGTCATCAATACGACCTCCGTTTTATTGTACGCACTTCTTTCTGCCGTTTATAAGACAGCACAGGTTCTACATTCCCTACCCGCTCCAGCTGAGCATAGCAACCAATCTGCCACGAATTTTCTTCCCGACGTCGACGTCATCGTTCCGTGCTTCAACGAAAACCCCGATACTCTGCGCGCGTGTCTCGCCTCTATCGCAACGCAGGAATACTCAGGAGCTTTAAAAATCCACGTGGTCGATGACGGATCCGCCAACCGCGATGCGTTGGAACCCGTTTATCGCGACTACGAGCACGATCCAAGATTCAATTTTGTTCTTCTCCCCCAAAACGTGGGAAAACGCAAGGCCCAGATCGCCGCAATACGGGCTTCATCCGCAGAACTCATACTCAACGTCGATTCCGACACGACCTTGGCGCCTGACGTTATAAGCCAACTCATACTGACAATGAGCGATGCAGAGGTCGGCGCCGCCATGGGTCAATTGACCGCCAGCAATCGCAACGATACGTGGTTGACCCGTCTGATTGATATGGAATACTGGCTCGCGTGTAACGAGGAGCGCGCAGCTCAGGCCCGGTTCGGCGCCGTGATGTGCTGCTGCGGACCGTGCGCGATATATCGCCGCTCCGCGCTTCTCTTGCTGCTTGACCAGTACGAGACACAGATGTTCCGGGGAAAGCGAAGCGATTTTGGGGAAGATCGTCATCTAACAATTCTCATGCTGGCCGCGGGCTACCGAACAGAGTACGCTCCAAATGCGATCGCTTCGACCGTGGTTCCAGACAGACTGGGGCCGTATCTTCGCCAACAATTGCGCTGGGCGCGAAGCACGTATCGCGACACGCTGTTGGCGCTACGGCTTTTACCCCGCCTAGATCGGTATCTTACGCTGGACGTCATTGCGCAGAATGCAGGCTCCCTATTGCTCGCGATCGCAATGCTCTCCGGCTTTTTACAGATCGTATTGACAGAGACGGCCCCATGGAAGGCGTGCTTCTTGATTGCGTCAATGAGCATGCTCCGCTGCTCCGTAGCAGCCGTGCGCTCTTGTGAGCTTCGATTTCTTGGGTTTTCCGCGCACACGCTGGTCAACCTACTGTTCCTACTACCTGTTAAGGCGTACGCCTTGTGTACACTCAGCAACAGCAACTGGCTGTCCCGCGGCGTGGCCGCCGGCGGTTGTAGCGCACACGTCGACCCGCCGGGGCACGACACTGAAACGGGCACCACTATATCCACAAATGGCGGGGCTCAGCGTGACAAGCCCCGTCGACACTGGGATGAGCAGGCATTCACGGAATCTGATGACGTTTTCCGAAACAAATGATCGTGTTCGTCACGAGATCTTCCTGAAGAGAACAACCATTTGGATTTCCATGTCAATGCCAACCGCAGCAATCACGTTTACAGGTGTCAACAAGTCCTACGGCGGGAAGCTCGCTGTCAATGGACTGTCCTTCCACGTAGAGCCGGGCGAATGTTTCGGCCTTTTGGGGCCCAACGGCGCAGGCAAGAGCACGACCGCGCGGATGGTCCTCGGGATGGCGCTACCTGACGCGGGTACGATCACAGTCCTCGGAGAGCCAGTGCCTGGACGCGCGCGACGGGCACGTGCACGAATTGGCGTCGTTCCGCAATTCGATAATCTTGAACCCGGGTTCACAGTGCGTGAGAACCTAGAGATATTCGGGAGCTACTTTGGCATGAGCGCAGGTGAGATCTCGGTTGTGATTCCCTCTTTGCTCGAATTCGCGCGTCTGGAAAGCAAGGCTGATGCGCGCGTTATCGAATTATCAGGCGGCATGAAACGGCGTCTGACGCTCGCTCGCGCGCTCATCAACGACCCCCAACTACTTGTAATGGACGAGCCCGCGACGGGCCTTGATCCGCATGCGCGCCACCTCATCTGGGAACGCCTGCGCTTGCTACTCGCGCGCGGCAAAACAATTCTTCTCACCACTCATTTCATGGAAGAAGCGGAGCGACTGTGCAACCGTCTCTGTGTGATTGACGAAGGGCGCAGCATTGCCGAAGGTACTCCTAGTGCGCTGATCGAAGAGCAGATTGGGAGCCAAGTGATTGAGATATATGGCGGCAATTCACATGAACTGCGGCCGTTACTCGAACCCTACACACAGCGAACCGAAGTGAGCGGCGAAGCATTGTTTTGCTATGCCGCTGATCCCGAGCAGGTGCGTTTGCAGTTGCGGGGGCATGCGGGTCTGCGCATTCTCCAACGCCCCGCCAACCTGGAAGACGTGTTTTTGCGGCTAACCGGCCGCGAAATGAAGGATTAGTGATGCGTGATGTATTCATGATAACTCTGCCCGGCAACGCGCTGAACTGGCACACAGTATGGCACCGCAACTACCTTGCATGGAGGAAATCTGCGCTTGTGTCGCTCCTCGGGAACCTTGCGGATCCGATGATGTACCTGTTTGGTCTTGGCCTAGGTGTGGGAATAATGATAGGCCGCGTCGACGGCACGTCATACATCGCGTTCTTGGCCGCTGGAATGGTTGCGACGAGCGCAATGACTTCTGCCACCTTTGAGACGATTTATGCGGCCTTCTCGCGAATGCATACTCAGCGCATGTGGGAAGCGGTGTTATGCACTCAACTCACGATTGGCGACGTCGTTCTAGGTGAACTTTCATGGGCGGCCACAAAAGCCCTTCTTGCCGGCGCTGCGGTGATGGTGGTTGCTGCGATCCTAGGCTATGCGGCGCTGTCGAGTATCATCTATGTCATGCCCGTCGTCGTTCTCACTGGACTCGCCTTCGCGAGTGTGGCTATGGTGCTCGTCGCCATCGCGCCCAGTTACGACTATTTCATTTTTTACCAAACCCTTGTTCTGACGCCCATGTTGTTCCTGAGCGGCGTCGTCTTCCCGATCGGTCATCTCCCCGGTGCTCTTCGGCAAATTGCGAGATTCCTTCCGCTGACACATTCCGTTGAGCTGATCCGCCCAGCGATGCTGGCACGGCCTGTCGCTAGTATCAGCCTTCATGTGGCTGCGCTTTGCGTCTACGCAGTACTGCCGTTCTTTTTATCGGCGGTTCTACTTCGCCGCCGCCTAATGTCGTGACGATTTTGGCAATCAATCCGAGCCCACGAACTTCGCAACGGACTATCTGCGCAGCGCTCACACCCTCTTTCAACCCGTTAGATTAACGCCATGACATACCCCATGCAGACAACTGAGCCATTTGTGATCGTGGGGATGCCGAGGACCGGCACTCACTACTTGGAAGAATTGCTGAATGCGCATCCGAACGTGTCAAGTAATGGTGAGTTGCTCAATCCGTATGACCCAATCTGGCCCGGTCGCGCCCGGCTTTTGCGTAGCGATCGCGAACTGCTCGAGCTAGCCTATCTGCACCATCCGACCATGACCGGGAATCCGCATTTGACACACGTCGGTTGCAAGATCAACCAGCCTCAGTTTAACGAACGTCCCGGGTTTTTCGAGACGCTGGCCGCGTGGCCACGTTTGAAGGTACTGCTCGTGATTCGACGAAACACGTTGGAATCGTTCCGTTCTTTGGTGCAAGCAAGACAAAGCGGTCAGTGGCTAAAATACGGTCCGGACAACGACGACTCACGTCCGCCTCCGCAAGTCATATTGAAAATCGAAGACTGTGAGGCTTACTTTAAGGCCGCGGACGATTTCCACCACTTAATTCTGAGCTCGTTTTCACCGTCGAGCGTGCTCACTATCAACTATGAAACTCTTCGGGACGATCCGGCCCCAAGTCTGAAGGCGGTCTCAGCCTTTCTCGGCATCTCGAATCACCCTTGCTCTGAAAACACATCTCTTAGACGTCAGGAAGTTCGATCGCTGCGGCAGACGGTACTTAACTTCGAAGAGTTGAGGCGTCACTTCGAGGGCAGTCGATACGATAGCTTTTTCGAAGCTCAAGGGGGCTGATCGGCCCGCCAAACATCAAGATTGCCCCGATAGCTTTCAATTGTCTAGCTTTTGAAGAGCATTGGCTTTATCGACTCGCAAACTGGGGTTTCGCGGTCCGCAGCCTAGCTAAACTAATTCTTGCGTTCCGAGCAGCAGATGAACTCCGATGTGTATGGCCCACTGTTCCGGTTCAGTGTTCAGCGAGTGGCGTATGAACATATTGTTATAGGGTAACTTCAAATGGCCTCAACTGTGCAATGGAGACTGTATTGGGAAAATGAGCTAGGGCTCTCGGACCACATAGAATTGTCCGAGTTCTTTCGGGCAACGTATGGACCAACTGGATCTTTTAACGCAAGACCTTTCGAGGGCAGCCGGAGTTGGGCTGGTGCGCGGCCCGAACTCCGTGCGATTGCCTACGATTCGCAAGGGGTGGCGGCTCACATGGGCTCGCTGCGCCGGTTCATCAAGGTTGGCACGGTCGATGTTCTTGTAGCCGAACTGGGACTTTACGGAGTTCGTCCGGATCTCGAAGGACTCGGCATCAGCCATTCGATCCGCGCGATGTATCCGGCACTGCAGGGCCTTCGGGTTCCATTCGCATTCGGCACGGTGCGCCATGAGTTGAAGAACCATATCGCGAGGTTGTGTCGGCATGGATTGGGAACGGTCGTCTCGGGCGTGCGGGTGCGGTCAACTCTGGCCGACGTTCGTCTAGATTTGCCCCCGACACGCACTGAAGACGTCCTTGCGGTAATCATGCCGATTGGTAGCCCGATGAGCCAGTGGCCAGAGGGGAGTGCAATCGAGCGCAATGGTCCGGAGCTATGAAGGCTGGCGCTTCACCACAGAAGGCGGTGGAGCCGACGCCCCCATGCAATTGTCCTTATAGTAAACCGCTATCGAGGTATGTGAACTTGACACATGTAGCGAATTTCGACTTGCTGCTTCGCGAATTGAACTCCAACGATCCGTGGCGGCTGGACAGTAACCCGTTCGAATTCGAGCGCCACAGGCAAATGCTTCGATTGGCACTTGCCGAGGGCATCGTCACAAATGCACTCGAAGTCGGATGTGCGAGCGGGGCGTTCACGGAAAAGCTGGCGCCTCACTGTCGACGGCTCACCGTCATCGATGTAGTTCCAGAAGCGATTGCGCGAACACGCGCACGGCTAATGGAATCGGCCAATATCACTTGGATCGTATCAGACATCCAGCGCTTTTCGGCTCCGGATAAGTTCGATCTGATAGTTGTCGCGGAGGTTCTTTATTACCTCGGAAGCATCGCCGAGGTACGGGCCACTGTGCAGAGCTTGGCGCGCATGCTTGCGCCCAACGGGCAGTTGGTATTCGGATCGGCTGTTGACGCCAATTGCCGGCGGTGGGGCCACATCGCCGGGGCGGAAACGGTGCTCGAAATGCTACGGGAAGAGCTGACCGAAGTCAAGCGCGTGCAGTGCATCGGGCGGTCGTCCAATGAGGATTGCATGCTCGCGCGCTTCCGGAGCCCGATGGATTTTACAAATCAACCGAATTTCCTCCGTTAGAGCGGGAGATACTATGCGCATCTGCGGCATCAAACTGACACACGATGGAGCCATCGCTGTTGTGGAGGATGGAAAGCTCCTTTTTTGCATCGAACAGGAGAAGCGGCACAATAACCCGCGATATCAGGAAATCGGGAATCTCGACGTAGTTGCAACAGTGCTGAGCGAACACGGGCTGCGTGTCGATGACATCGATCAGTTTGTAATTGATGGCTGGGACGGCGAGATAGAGTCGGAATTTCGCACTCTCAGCGGCCGTACGCCTGTGATCTTGAAAGGTGCTCCCTATATCGAACGCAGGGCCGACGATCTCCTCCATCCGCTCGAACGCACCGGCCTGTTAATCGCCGAACAATCGTATTCGTATCAGAGCTACCCTCATGTTTCGGGCCATGTCGCGTCCGCGTACTGCACCAGTCCGTTCGCGATAGGCGGGGAGCCTGCATACTGCCTAGTCTGGGATGGCGGCATGGTCCCAAGACTGTACTATGTGCGACCGGACGAAGCACGCCTCGTCAATTGCCTGTTCCCAGTTATCGGCCAAATGTACGCGGCGGCTGGACATCATTTCGGGCCCTATAAGAAGGCGAGCGGCGCTGACTGGGACCTGGGCGTCGCCGGCAAGCTTATGGCATACATCGCGCTCGGGTCGGTCGACGAAGGCATCATTGCAGTCTTTCGGGAGCTTTATGAGCAACGCTTTGCCGGCGACACCGAACTTGCGCAAGACTACCGCGAGAATGTCCGCATACCAGAAAGATCTCTCGCAGCTATACGCGACTTTTTCCAAGAATGCGTTCCACAATTGGAGGCCAAGCCTCAAGAAGACATACTTGCTTCCTTTCACGTATTCCTCGAGCGTCTTCTGGTTCAAGGAATGGAGGCAGCGCTCTCACGCCATCCGATTTTCGAGCCGCGGAACTTGTGCATCTCTGGCGGATGCGGTCTTAACATCAAATGGAACAGCGCACTACGTGAGAGTCGTCTTTTTGACGCAATCTGGATTCCGCCTTTTCCGAACGATAGTGGGTCTGCGATTGGCGCCGCTTGCTGCTCGATGGCAGCGAACAAAGGCTTCCTGCCGTTGGAATGGTCGATCTATAGCGGGCCAGCAGTGAAAACTGGTGACGTGCCGCCCGGATGGACAGCGTCCCCTTGCTCCATTGCACAACTCGCCGGCGTACTCGCTGAAAATCAACCCGTCGTCTTCCTAGCCGGCAGGGCAGAGCTGGGACCCCGAGCGTTGGGTGCTCGAAGCATTCTCGCTGCTGCGACGTCCCCTGCGATGAAGGACTTCCTCAACGCGGTGAAGCATCGGGAGCATTTTCGTCCGGTAGCACCAATATGTCTTGAAGATCAGGCGATTGCCGTCTTTTGTCCCGGTACTCCAGACCCCTACATGCTGTTCGATCATCAGACGCGCGAGGAATGGCGGGAGAGGATCCCCGCCGTAGTGCATCTCGACGGATCGGCGCGGTTGCAAACCATTGCAAGAACTTCCGCGCATCCCGTGGCGCAACTCCTAATTGAATACGAAAGACTCACTGGCGTTCCTTTGCTATGTAACACCAGTGCCAACTATCATGGACGTGGCTTCTTTCCGGACGCTGCTTCAGCCTGCGAGTGGGGAGGTGTCGAACATGTATGGTGCGACGGTCTTTTATTGAGCAAGGCATGTAGCACTGGCCTGCCATCGTCAATCGACGAACCAGGTTCTGACGGCCGGTTTGAGCGGGCCGTAGCCGCACCGCTCGGGGCGTGACTTGAGTGAGTGCGTCAGGGACTTTCTTTCACGGACGAACCGCACAGACAGCGGCAGCATCCCTCAATGCCAAGATTTTCTATATTGCCATACCGATGCCCACCACACTGCTCCGACGCCGCGATGCAGAGCGGACGCCTTTGCTTCCAACAGCGGTTTCACCCCCTATCGTAGGCAAGTATGAAGAAGACCTCCGTTTCAGATCGTCATGTGCACGGCTTCCGGATTCAGCCGGAGTCGAGAGGACGATTGCTCCGGCAAACGCCCGCCATCCTGTGGTTCACAGGGCTGTCGGCAGCTGGAAAGTCGGCGATTGCCGACAAGGTCGAGGCACTACTGCATGCGTCCGGCCAACTCACCTACATTCTCGATGGAGACTCTATCAGGCTCGGTCTATGCAAGGATCTCGGCTTTGCGGATGCGGATCGCCACGAGAACGTGCGGCGCGTGGCCGAAGTTGCAAAATTGATGGCTGACGCGGGACTCGTAGTGCTAGTGTGCCTCATTTCGCCGTTCCGTCGCGATCGGGAACTCGCCAGATCCACCGCGGGTAGGCACCGTTTCGCCGAAATCCACGTTCACGCTAGTTTGGCCGTAGCCGAAGCTCGCGATCCCAAGGGACTGTATCGGCTTGCGAGAACTGGCGCCATACAGCATTTCACCGGCATCGACTCGCCGTATGAACAGCCGACGGTCCCGGACGTATTCATCGACACATGTTCGAAGTCCATCGATGAAGGCGCGGACCTTGTGGTGAACTGGCTCAATAGCCGCTAGTTGGAGCGAGACGAGTGTGGGCACGCCGCAGAACTGGATTCGATAACCCGATGTTCATGGCGAGCGGCTCGATCGACGCCAGTTGCCGGAGCGGGCGAAACGTCGACACTCGCACTTTGCATACCCTCCTTCCAGCGAACCCGGTGCCAGGGACGTGAGTTTCTTCAGCCACCCATCTGATTGCACTGTGCTCACGCGGACCAAGGTAGACAGATGATTGATTACGGCAATCTCAATTGCTATCGCGGACGATCGCGGTCGCGGTTGCGCGACGCAGCGTTGCTTCCGGCAGCAAATCGGTCTTTCGGCCGTGCCGCATCAATCACTGCCCTGCTTTCACTAGTCTATTCACTTTCCGGCTGCACAGTCGGCCCCGAATATCGCACTCCCGCGCCGCCCGCGACCGACAGCTATACACCGACGGCCCTACCCGAACACACGGTTTCGTCGCCCGGTTCGACGGGTCTTGCGCAGCAGTTCAAGGCTGGCGGCGAGCTGCCTGCACAATGGTGGACCCTTTACCGTTGCGAGCCCCTCGACGCGCTGATACGCGAGGCCCTCTCAAATAGCCCGAATATCGCTGCAGCCCGCGCGGCGCTGCGCCACGCGAGCGAAAATCTGCGCGCGCAAACAGGGATCGATCTATATCCCGCCATCGATGTCAAGCTCAATGCTACTCGCGAAAAGCTCAATGGCACGACCCTAGGCCAGCCCAGCCTGAACAGAATACTAAGTCTGTACAACGCATCAGTGAACGTTTCCTACAACCTGGATCTCTTCGGGGCTGCACGGCACGAACTCGAGGCGCTGGGCGCGCAGGTCGACTTCCAGAGTTTGCAGCTACAGGGCACATACCTGGCGCTGTCAGCGAACATCGTCACCGCTGCGGTCAGGGAAGCTTCCCTCCGCGAGCAGATTGACGCGACCGAGCGTATCGCCACGGATGAGGAGACTCAGCTCGGTGTATTGCGTAAGCAGCTTGAGTTCGGCGGGGTGGGTCGCGTGGCCGTGCTCTCGCAGGAAACGTTGCTCGCACAAACGCGCGCTACCCTGCCGCCACTGCGGCAGTCTCTCGATCGGGCGCGACATCAGCTTGCCGTGCTCGCGGGTAAACCGCCTAGCGATAACAGCGTTCCCGAGTTCAGGCTGTCGATGTTCACCCTACCGCAGAGCTTACCCGTCGCCCTCCCTTCGTCGCTCGTCCGTCAACGTCCGGACATCCTGGCTGCGGAAGCCCTGCTGCGTCAGGCGAGCGCCCAGGTCGGCGTCGCAACCGCGAACATGTATCCGCAGCTTACGCTGTCCGCAAACTACGGCCCGCAATCGTTAACGCCAGCGGGCATGCTGAAGTACGCGGACATGATCTGGAACATCGGCGCGGGACTCACTCAGCCGATCTTTAACGGAGGCCAACTGAGCGCTAAAAGGCGCGCGGCGGAAGCCGCCTTCGATGAGGCCAACGGGCAATACAGGCAAACGATACTGCTTGCATTCGAAGATGTCGCGGACACGCTCCGCGCACTCGATCACGATGCAACCGCACTCGCCGCGCAAACCGAAGCGTGGCGTGCAGCCAGCAGCTCGCTCGAGCTGACGCGTGGCCAGTTTCGTGCCGGCGGTGTCAGTTATCTAGCTCTGCTCGATGCGCAGCGTCAATACCAGCAGACCATCGTCAATCTCACCCAAGCGCGCGCTGCACGCTACGCAGACACGGCGGCATTGTTCGAAGCACTGGGTGGCGGCTGGTGGAGCGACACTGCGAGGATCCAGACAGGACAGGCGGACTCCGATATCAACCCGCAGTGAACTCTCTTTCTGCTTGCCGCGCCCCGCATGGTTTCCAATGCTGCGCGTCCAACGGGATCTGTTCCATATCAGTTTGCCGTGCAAGGACACGACGATGACGACAAATAAACCAACAGCAAAACGGATGATCACCATGCTGATCTGCATGGGCGCTCTGCTTGGCGCGCTGATCGGTTTCAACCTGTACAAGGCGCATATGATCCGGAAATTCATGGCGCACAACGCGGTGCCGGCTGCTACCGTCACGTCCGCCGTCGTGAGCTATCAGACATGGCAGCCACAGCTTGCCGCTGTGGGCAGCCTGCGTGCCGTGCGCGGTGTCGACGTGACGAGTGAAGTGGCTGGACTAGTTCGCGAGATCGCATTCAAGTCCGGCGAGGAAGTCAAGGCCGGACAGGTGCTCGTGCGTCTGAACGACCGCTCGGACCGCGCGCAGCTCGCCTCGCTAAGAGCTGCCGCCGACCTATCGCAAACCGTCTATAACCGCGACACAGCACAGTACGACATTCAGGCGATTGCCAGGGCGCAAGTCGATACTGATGCCGCCGACCTGAGAAGCAAACGAGCACAAGTCGAACAGCAGGCCGCACTGGTCGAGAAAAAAACGGTTCGCGCCCCCTTCGCGGGACGCGTGGGCATCACGACAGTCAATCCGGGCCAGTATATCAATCCGGGCGACGCCATCGTTACATTGCAAGCTATCGATCCCATCTACGTCGACTTTCACCTGCCCCAGCAGGAACTCGGTCAACTGCAGGTGGGACAGAGCGTCGCCGTAAATGCAAGTGCATTCGTGAGCCACGGCTTCGTGGGTAAGATCCGCGCTATCAACCCGCGCCTCGACAGCACGACGCGCAACGTGGAGGTCGAAGCGGCCCTCGACAACCGCGAGCGCAAACTGTTGCCGGGGATGTACGCTAGCGTAAAAGTCGATGTTGGTCACGAGCAGCGCTACCTGACACTGCCGCAAACGGCAATCACTTACAATCCCTACGGGGCAACAGTTTTCGTCATCAAACCGGGCGAGCATAAGGACGCACGCGGCAAAACGATGCCCGTTGCGCAACAAATCTTCGTAACGCCAGGACCCACGCGCGGCGATCAGGTTGCGATCCTGAAGGGCTTAGACGATGGCGCACTAGTGGTAACGAGCGGCCAGCTCAAGCTGAAGAACGGCACACCGCTCGTGATCGACAATCGCGTGTTGCCGGCAGACAGTCCTGCTCCGACGCCCCAAGAACAATAAGAGTTCCTCAGATGGATTTCACCGATATCTTTATCAAACGGCCGGTCCTCGCGTCCGTGGTGAGCCTGTTCATCCTCGTGCTGGGCTTACGTTCCCTGTCGACACTCAAGGTTAGCGAATATCCCCAGACTGGCACTGGCGTCGTTACCATCACCACCTCGTACTATGGCGCTAGCGCCGAGACGATGGCCGGCTTCGTTACTCAGCCGCTCGAAGCCGCGATCGCACAGGTGCAAGGCATCGATTACATGTCGTCGAAGAGTAGCACGGGTGTCTCAAGTATCACCGCGACTCTCCGCCTGAACTACGATCCGAACCGCGCGCTAACAGAGATCAATACCCAAATCACGTCTATGCGGAACCAGTTGCCACCCCAAGCGCAACAGCCAGTGTTGACGATTCAGGTCGGCCAGACTACTGACACGATATATATGGGCTTCTACAGCGATGTCCTGCCAAGCAACAACGTCACGGACTATCTGCTGCGCGTTGTCAAGCCGAAGCTCGATTCAATTCAGGGCGTGCAAACCGCAGAGGTTCTCGGCGGCCGTCAGTTCGCGTTGCGCGCGTGGCTTGATTCCACCAAGCTCGCAGCGCACAACGTGACGGCTTCTGACGTCTACACCGCACTCGGCAACAACAACTATCTGGCGACGCTCGGAGCAACCAAAGGCCAGATGACCAGCGTCAGTCTAAACGCCGGTACCGATCTGCATTCCGTCGAAGACTTCAGGAAGCTGGTTATCAAGCAGAAGAACGGCGCGATCGTACGCCTAGAGGATGTCGCCAATGTTGTGTTGGGTGCGGACAACTACGACTCCGATGTCGCTTTTAGTGGAAAACGCTCGGTGTTCATTGGGATCAAGGTAGCGCCCGACGCGAACCTGCTCGAAGTAGCGAAACGCGTCAAAGCTGTGTTCCCTGATCTGCAGAAGCACCTCCCCACGGGTGTGTCGAGCGACATCGTCTATGATGCCACGGACTTTATCGAGACTGCCATCGACGAAGTGATGAAGACGCTCGTCGAGGCACTACTGATCGTAACGCTAGTGATTTACCTGTTCTTCGGCAGCTTCCGCGCGGTGATAGTGCCCTTGTTCGCGATGCCGCTGTCTCTGATCGGCACATTCTTTACGATGCAGTTGCTCGGCTACTCCATTAATCTACTGACGCTGCTCGCGCTGGTGCTCGCGGTCGGACTCGTGGTCGATGACGCGATCATCGTGGTTGAGAATTTCGACCGACACCTGACGACCGGGGGCAAGCGTCCCTTCGATGCCGCGCTCATCGCCGCGCGTGAACTCAGTGGCCCGATACTCGCAATGACTGTTGTGTTGATTGCCGTCTATCTCCCCATTGGCTTCCAAGGCGGACTGACGGGCGCACTGTTCACGGAGTTCGCATTTACACTGGCAACCGCGGTCACTATGTCGGGCGTGGTCGCGCTAAGCCTATCGCCAATGATGTGCTCGCGACTCTTTCACCACGAGCAGCAACCCGGACGCTTCAACCGTCTCGTCCATCAGCAGTTTGAGAAAGTGCACCGGGGTTATATGCGGCTCCTGCGCTCGATACTGGACACATGGACCGTATTCGTCGTGATGGGTGCAATACTGTTATGCGGGACCATCTATTTATTTGCGACGTCACAGTCCGAACTCGCCCCCCAGGAGGACCAAGGCATCGTACTGTCGCTGATCCAGGGACCACCCAATGCGACGATTCAACAGATGCAGATGTATGCCGACCAGGTTTTCCAGATATCTAAGCAATTGCCCGAGTATGCGCAGATGTTTCAGTTGACAGGCGCGCCGACATTGAATCAGGGCTTCGGCGGCGTGCTCTTCACGACATGGGACAGGCGAAAGAGAGGTGCCTCCGAGTTGCAACAGGAGCTTCAACAGAAGTGGAATGGCATCGCCGGCGCGCGAGTTGCTGCTTTCCAGCTTCCACCCCTGCCCGGTGCGCAAGGCTTCCCGGTGCAGTTCGTGATCAACACGACGGAGCCTTTCGATAACCTCAACGAAGTGACCCAAGCGGTTTTGCAACAGGCGCGCGAAAGCGGCATGTTCCTCTTTGTCGACAGTGACCTAAAGATCGACAAGCCCGAGACCGTTCTGATGGTCGACCGCGACAAGGTCGCCTCGCTCGGCCTTACGCAAAGCGACATGGGACAGGCGCTCGGAGCTGCGCTCGGTGGTAACTACGCGAACTATTTCTCGGTCGCCGGCCGTTCGTACAAGGTGATTCCGCAGCTTCAGCAGGTCGACCGAATGAACCCATCGCAGCTATTAGACTACAACCTGCGCACTTCCGACGGCAGTATGATTCCTGCTTCGACTGTCTCGCATCTGAAGTCGACGGTTGTGCCCGAATCCATCAACCATTTTCAGCAAATGAATTCGGCAACGATCTCGGCCGTAGCCGCACCCCGCGTTTCGCAGGGCGAAGTACTCGAGTTCCTGCGCAACGCCACAACCCGCGTCGCTCCCTCAGGATACAACATGGACTATTCCGGACTTTCGCGCCAATTCATGCACGAGTCCGGCGGCTTCCTAATCACTCTGATGTTCGCAGCGGTCATTGTGTTCCTTGCACTCGCGGCGCAGTTTGAAAGCTTCCGCGATCCCATCGTCATTCTGGTATCAGTGCCGTTGGCGTTGTTCGGTGCGCTGATCTTCATTAACATCGGCGTTTCCACGCTCAACATCTACACGCAAGTCGGACTGGTCACACTCATGGGGCTTATCAGCAAGCATGGCATTCTCATCGTGCAGTTCGCGAATGAGTTACAGCGTTCAGGCCGCAGCAAGCGCGAAGCTCTTGAAGAAGCGGCAGGCGGGCGCCTGCGCCCGATCGTCATGACTACAGCCGCCATGGTGCTTGGTGTTCTGCCGCTAGTGATTGCGTCCGGCGCCGGCGCGGCAGGGCGCAACGCGATCGGACTGGTAATATTCACAGGACTGTCGATCGGCACTCTGTTCACACTGTTCGTTGTCCCGTCGATGTACATGTTGTTAGGTGCAGAACATCACGAGAAGACAACAGCAATGACGTGACCGCCATCAACTGTGCAATTTTTCGCGCACTCCTCGCGCCGCGGTGTGGCTGGAGCAAGCAGCTTGCGATGACTGCAAGGACTGCCTTCACGCGGCGAACAGGCGGTGACCGTGCCCGGCACGCAGGCCGCAACAATCGTCATGCCACGTCTGGCCCAGCAACTCGCGTCCTTGCGCAAGCAACGCGACGAGGTCGCCAGCGAAGTAGAACGCCTGGTACATGCACACCCTCTTTGGCCGGTCCTGACCAGTATGCCCGGAGTCGGCGTCAGGACCGCCGCCAGACTCCTCACTGAAGTCGCTCACAAAGCCTTTGCTTCAGCCGCGCATCTCGCCGCCTACGCCGGCCTCGCCCCGGTCACACGACGCTCAGGTTCGTCCATCCGTGGCGAGCATCCATCCAGGCGGGGCAACAAGGTGCTCAAGAGAGCGCTCTTCCTCTCGGCCTTTGCCGCCTTGCGAGATCCAGTCTCGAGGGACTATTACGCTCGTAAGGTCTAGCAGGGCAATCGCCACAATCATGCGCTCATTGCCCTTGCCAGACGACGCTGCGACGTGTTGTTCGCAATGCTGCGCGACGGCACTTCTATCAACCAAAATCCGCCCCTAACGCTTGACGAACGACATAGCCCCCCCCCCCCCGCATCCGCTGACCACGCACGTACACTGGCCCACAGCAATGGTATGGCTCACTCGTTCTTGAAGACGATGTGCGTTTTCCCCGGGGTTACAGGGCAACTCCACTCCAGGCCCCCAACCCGCAATTGAGTCCAGTCCGAAAGCTATATGCCCATGGTGTCTCGTCGTCAAGTTAGTCGATATCGAGCACGAGGTAATCTTTTGCAGTCGACATCCCGACGCTCGCCTCGTTGCGACATTGCCTTCACGTCTTCGCAAGCGATGTTTAGGCAACTCGGCGGCGACAAAAAATAGACGACCGGTTGTGACCTCACGATATCTTTTCACAAGCATCAATTTTATTTGTTTGATCCTGAGGCAGACGATTTGCTATCGTGGCATTCACGGGTATTAAAGATAAATAGCGGTTTGTCCTGACAGACAACGGAGTTATTGGCAACGAAATAAGCAATCTTTACCTGTCTTATCTAAATCGTAGCGTTAATCTCAGCGATCGTCTTTTGGACGGGTAGAGGCACTCAAAAGGGAGATAATTCATGAAAAACTGCGCCGCATCTTCACAAATTGCATCACCGACTATTGACCTATTGTACGACTACGCTCCTTTCCTCGAGATTTGCAAATCAGAAGGAGCAATTGGTTCGTTTTCACCCAGTGTACAGACGCCGCGGGTTGCAATCGTGGGGGCCGGCATTAGCGGGCTTCTGGCCGCGGCAGAATTGATGCGAGCAGGTGTCACCGATGTCACCGTGTTTGAAGCCCGCGATCGCATCGGAGGTAGAGTATGGTCACAACCTTTTGATCCACGGTACCCGCATCTCATCGCTGAAATGGGTGCAATGAGATTTCCTCCGAGTGCGACCGGTCTTTTTCATTACCTTGACAGATACGGCATTTCGACGACAGCCTCTTTCCCGGATCCGGGAATGGTCGATACCGAATTGCACTATCGCGGTACTCGCCATATCTGGCGCGCGGGAGAACCGCCGCCCCCATTATTCAGAGTCGTCTACCAAGGCTGGAGAACCTTTTTGCAGGAAGGATGCGTGATCAACGGTACGTCTCTAGTTGCTCCCGCAAAAATCACCGCAATGTTGAGGTCAGGCCGGTTTGAGAAAGCCCGAGCGGAATGGCAAACGTGGCTCGACGTGTTTCGTGACAGTTCTTTCTACGCAGCCATCGTGGCCATCTTCACTGGATCTCGCCCGCCCGGAGACATCCGCTGGGAACGGCCTGACGACTTTGAACTATTCGGTTCTTTGGGCATAGGCTCTGGAGGCTTCCTTCCTGTTTATCAGGCGGCATTCACCGAAATACTGCGGCTCGTCATCAATGGCTACATGGACGATCAGCGCTTGGTCTCTTGCGGAATTTCTACACTAGCTGAGTGCCTCGCAGCAGAGAAGATCGGAGAATGCACCGTTGCTGACCGGGTTCGCTTCAATGGCGTGGGCCGTATCTACAAAGAAGACGGAAAGATAAGGCTGATAACTGACGCGGGCGAAATCATGACCTTTGACCGAGTTATCGTTACCAGCAACACAAGGACAATGCAGATGGTTCACGGCCTGACCGACGACGAGACGTTTCTCAGTCGAGACGTCTCACGAGCCGTTAGAGAAACGCATCTCACCGGGTCATCAAAACTATTCATGCTTACACATGGTAAATTTTGGCTCGGTAACGATTTGCCAGTCACAATTCAATCTGACAGTTTTGCGCGCGGGGTATATTGCCTTGACTACGAGCCCGATAAGCCAGACGGTCCAGGTGTAGTTTTGCTTAGCTACACGTGGGAGGACGACGCGCACAAGCTACTAAGTGTCCCCGACAAAAAGCAGCGCTGCGAGCGTTTTGTCGACGCCCTTGCTACATTCAACCCTGAACTTGCGCGGCACCTGACTCCCGTGGATGACGACTACGAGCATGCCATCCTTCACCATGACTGGTTGACTGACCCCCATTCTTCCGGTGCGTTTAAACTCAACTATCCCGGTGAAGATGTGTACTCACAGCGGCTTTTTTTTCAATTTCAGACGGCAAACGACCTTGCAACGGATACTGGCCTATATTTGGCTGGATGTGGTTGTTCATTCACCGGTGGTTGGATCGAGGGGGCGGTCCAGACAGCTATCAATAGCGCCTGCGCCGTTATACGCAGTACAGGCGGAGACCTTGTACGGGGCAATCCTCTCGACGAAATACGCAGTGCCTATCACTACTAATATCGCATGCACTGACGACACGCTATTTTGGAACTATTTATGTATTCGGAAGACACTCTGCAATCGCTTTGTGATGGTATACGCGATGGTGAAATCTCTGCGGATGACATGCGGAAGCACGCAATTAGCGCCAATGCTAATCAGTCGAAGCTGAATTGTTTCATTGGTAGTCGCGACCTCGATGCGCATTTCGCAAGGCCGAATGATGTGCTGAAAGGTGCACCACTCTATGGCATCCCCTTCTCATTGAAAGACAATATTTGTGCTAACGGGCTTCCAGTAACTGCCGGTACGCCAGGGATGGAAGGATGCATAGCGACACGCGATGCCATTATCGTCCGAAAACTGAAATCCTTGGGTGCAATCGTCGCCGGTAAGAACAATATGCATGAACTTAGTTTTGGCATCACATCGGTCAATCCGAGGTGGGGAACGGTGGGCAACCCGACGGCTCCGGGATATCTGGCGGGCGGAAGCAGTGGCGGTTGCGCGGCCGCGGTGGCTGCCGGGATCGTTCCGATGGCGATCGGAACTGACACTGGCGGCTCAGTGCGGATACCGGCCGCCTTCTGTGGCATTGTCGGCTTCAGGCCTACAAGCGGTCACTGGTCTTCAGCTGGAATCGTTCCAGTTTCTCGCACTAAAGATTCACCTGGGCTTTTGACGCGCACGGCGAAGGACGCGTTGATGATATATGAGCTGCTGTCAACCGGTACTCGCCCTCCGGCAAAACAGATGAGTACTCCTTGCCGCATAGGACTTCCGGCGTCCATGTGGAGTGACATCAATGAAGATGTCCGAAAGCATTGTTGGCATGCGATCACGCGTCTCATCCGCGCGGGGTTCGAGTGCGTTGATCTGGACGACTCTGCTGTTGCTGACTTAAATAGGATTGGAACCTTCACCATTCCCGTTTACGAATTCTTCATGGACTTTCCACGCACATTGCTTTCCTTCGGTTGGGCCAACAGGATAAATACGATATTCGATAACATCCGTGATGAAGCTGTCCGCAACATCGTCCACAGCAACCTCAGTGCGCAGATGATCTCTGCGGCGGATTATTCTTTTGCGATTCAGAATGTGGGCCTTTTGCGTCAACAAATGAAAAACCTGTTCACCACCCAAGGTATCGATTTTCTCGCATACCCGACGGTTCCGCGCAGCGTTCCCCACTGTAGCGATGCCGGGCGGCCCGAACTTTTCTCGGAGGTGATACGTAATACCGACTTGGCCAGCAATGCCGCGATGCCCTCGATTACGCTTCCTGTTGCTCCGCATGGCGCATTGCCCGTTGGTTTGAGCCTTGACGCACCACGAGGTCAGGACCGCCGCCTCTTGACTATGGCAACGTCTGTAGAAGACGTTCTGAATTCGTCGTAACACGACTGCCATCTTCACTGCGAAAGGTTTCATGCGCAGGCAGCAGCAAACGATTCGCACACCGTTTCGGAGGCGGTAGCCAATGCAGATTTCATTGCAAAGAATAAACACTCTCTTTGACGCCGGTAGTTTTGTCGACCATCACCCTGTCGAGAGAAGTCATTTCATCTGCGGCGAAGGGTCTATAAATTCCGTAAGAACGTTTCTGGTCATGAATCGGGGAAGAGACTGTGAATTCCGAGGAAGCGGACAGTGGGGTACCGCCACGCAGATTATAAAGACCGTAACGATGGCCCGGGACAGTTGCGCCCCATTGATTTACGTTCAGGACCGTCCCGGAGGGACAGATAGTTTCGATACCACAAAAGTTCTTTCGTCGGACATGTCGAAACTGCTTTTGTCACCAACTGGAATGGGCAGAGTCAGTGCATCCCTCGCGGAGTTGGCCGAGAAGAATTTGCTAATTTCCGCCATACTCGGCCCGACCTCAGGCCCCTTGGCCTTACCACTGATGCTGGCTGACTTGGTGTTGATGACCAAAAAGGGCGCCTTGTGCATGGGTCGCCCCGATATGGTGAAGGCCATGCTGGCTCAGGATTCAGATCTCTATTCGCTAGGTGGAACAGACGTTCACAGCAAGCACTCAGGTTCAGTTCAATTGGTATTCGAAGATGAAGAAGACCTATTCGGATGTGTAAGGCAGTTGCTTCACGTCAGCGCCAACCGCGGAGCGAACCGTGGTCTGGGATATGTAGAACCCGAAGCAGCTGATTTCAAGAGCTTGATTCCATCGGATCATCGTACGCCCTATGACATGCATCAGTTGCTGCATTCTTTCGTCGACAAGGACAGCTTCACCGAAATTAGCCCGGAATACGCAAAGGAAGTGTTGACAGGCTACGCGACCATTAAAGGAAGCGCGATCGCTATCATTGCCAACAATCCCCGCTATAAGGGCGGTGCCATTCACAGGCAATCCGCTACCAAAATAGTCAAAATGGTTGGTGTGGCTGAGAAAGTCAGGATACCGATCATTTTTATTGCTGACATCCCTGGATTTATGATAGGCCGAGAGGCCGAAAATAGTGGGATTTTTTCTGCAGCGGCAGATTTGTTCAGGGCACACGTTCGAAGCAAAGTACCTAAGTTGCTGCTCATTGCAAGAAAAGCGTACACGGGAGGCGTGTATGCTATGTGCGGCCCTGGCTTTAACCCAGTAGCAGTCTTGGCTTATCCGCAGGCTCACATTGGTGTTTTCAGTCCCGATACAATGACAAAAGTCATGTCAGAACTTGATGAAACGACAAGAGACATAATACAGAGGCTGACCGACGAAATCGAAAATCCCGAACTGTTGAAGGCCAGTGGACTGATTACCGACGTCATTGAAATAGAAGATACCAGGGAGCAGGTTTCGAGATATTTGTTCGCGGAAGGAGGCAGATCTTGAGTCGGATGCTCTGATCGCGGGACAATGCGCGACTCGCCAGACTATTGTGT
Organism: Paraburkholderia sp. BR10923; assembly: GCF_040948765.1. Lineage (NCBI taxonomy): Bacteria > Pseudomonadati > Pseudomonadota > Betaproteobacteria > Burkholderiales > Burkholderiaceae > Paraburkholderia > Paraburkholderia sp. BR10923. Next base: position 61,923 of record NZ_JBFPKO010000030.1, read on the forward strand.
CCAAGTTGTAGCACTGCCGCGATCAGACTTCTTCGGACTGTTGCCGCGCCACGGTCATCCGGCACCGCAATGATAACCGGCGATTCGATGTACGCATGTCACGTTCATCGCGCTAGGCGGGGTCCACGCACTATCAACAAGATTGCGCTGCGTGTCAGGCTCAGCAGGACGATTCCCAGGACAGATGCGTTTGGCACGCCGACCTGTAACCTACATAGTCGAGCCTGATCAATTCGGAGAGCCTTGCGTGGCAGAGCTTTGAGGCCGAATTGGTGTTGTGAGATTTGCAGGATCCTGGCACATTAACGTGAGAATCCTGCATTTTTCGACGAGGTGCGAATGGGTCCGAAGACGCCTGTGACGGAGGGAGATTTTTTCCGCCAGCCGCTGCGCGAACAGATCAACCTGAAGCATCCGTTGATACGTTTGGCCGACCTGATCAACTGGGAGCGACTGGGCGCATCAATGAGCGAAAGCTTTGTATCGCGCAAGGGTCGACCGGCGACATCGCCGAGGCTGATCGCCGGGTTGCTGTATTTGCAGCACGCGTTCGACCTGTCCGACGAAGAGGTCGTCTGGCAATGGGTAGAGAACCCGTACTGGCAGGTGTTCACCGGCGAGACCTACTTGCAGACCGAACCTCCGATCGACCCATCGAGCCTGACGCGTTGGCGCAAGCGAATGGGCGAAGCCGGCGTTGAAGAGTTGCTGGCCGAAACGATCGAAGCAGCAAAACGCGCTGGCGTGATCAAGGCTTCGAGCGTCAAGCGCGTGATTGTTGATACGACCGTCATGGAGAAGGCGATTGCCCACCCAACCGATTCGCGCCTGCTCGAACGGTGTCGCGAACATCTGGTGAAAGCCGCGGCACGGCACGGTCTGAACCTGAGGCAGAACTACAACCGCGAGGCGCCGCATCTGGCGCTGCAGATTGGCCGCTACGCTCACGCGAAACAGTACAAACGCATGAGGAAAGCGCTGCGCACGCTGCGCTCGCGCGTTGGACGGGTGATGCGCGATGTGGAGCGGCAGGTCAACCAGGTGGCCGACCTAGGCTGCGCTGAATTAACGGAACTGATCGCCCGCACGAGACGCATTCTGGCGCAGAAGCCGAAGGACAAGAACAAGCTTTATGCGCTGCATGCACCGGAAGTCGAGTGCCTGGCCAAGGGCAAGGCGCGCAAGCCGTACGAGTTCGGGGTGAAAGTTTCGATCGCGACGACCCACAAGGAAGGACTGGTGGTTGGCATGCGCTCGATGCCAGGCAATCCGTACGACGGGCACACCCTGGCTGAAGCGCTGGAGCAGGCGGCAATCCTGTGCGACGCCACGCCGGAGGTCGCCATCGTCGACCGTGGCTACAAGGGTGTCGCCGTCGATGGTGTGAAGATCTACCACCCGGGCTTGCGGCGGGGCATTACACGCGGACTACGCGCGATGATCAGACGGCGCAGCGCAATCGAGCCAGCAATCGGTCACATGAAGACAGACGGAAAACTCGATCGCAACTGGCTCAAGGGTGCGCTCGGCGACGCGATGCACGCGGTGATGTGCGGCGCAGGACACAATCTACGGATGATCCTCAGGAAGCTGCGGCTTCTTTGCGCCTTCATTCTGACCGCCTTGTTCAACCACCGACTTGCTCGGCTTCAATCCCCGTAACTACGGTGCTCGGCAAAACGAATTGTTCAGGACGGACTACATAGTCGGGTCTGAATAATTCGTTTTCGGCGACGACGCCGTTCATGGTGTCGAAGCGGAAGCCGCGGAGCGGTTGAGCAATGCGACAAGTACAAGGACGTAAAAACGCCGCAGCTTTCTGAGGATCAT
>NZ_JBFPKO010000031.1:0-60399 GCF_040948765.1 Paraburkholderia sp. BR10923
GCCCGATCGCGGCCGGCGTCAGATCGATCACGCGAATCGAAGGCTTCAGCTTTCGCAACAGCGCATCGTTCTTCACGTGCGCGCCGGCCGAGGTCGCGTCGAACACGAAGTCGATGTCATTGAACACGGGCAGACGCGTCAGACCTTCGACGCCTTCATGCGTGGTCGCGACGCCAAGCCGCGCGGCGCGCGCGAGGCCGTCCGAGTTCGGATCGATGCCGACCATTGCCGCCATCTCCAGATGCCGGCTGTTGCGCATGATCTTGATCATCAGATCCGTGCCGATATTGCCCGAGCCGATGATCGCGGCCTTGAGTTTTTCACTTGCCATATGAGTTCCCAATCGAGTGCTTGCGAGTGCTTGCTTTATGCGGAAAAGGTCGCGCGGACGCTGCCGAGACCGTCGATCTGCGCGCTGAAGGTGCCCGGCTGCCTGACCGCGACCATCGGGCCCAATGCGCCCGTCATCAGCACGTCGCCGGCACGCAGCGGCGTGCCGAGCCGGACCATCCGATCCGCGAGCCAGGCAGCGGCATTCAGCGGATTGCCGAGACACGCAGCGCCATTGCCGCGCGACAGGACTTCGGCATCGTTCGACAGCGTCATCGCGCAGGCCGCGAGATCGACATCGCGCAGCAGCACCGGGCGGCTGCCGAGCACGAAGCGCGCGCTCGACGCGTTGTCCGCGACCGTATCGACGAAGCGGATGTTCCAGCCTTCGATGCGACTGTCCACCACTTCGATCGCCGCGACCGCATACGCGGTTGCGCGCATCAGATCGGCATACGTGTGGCGCTCGTGCAGCAGATCGTGCTCGAGCACGAGCGCGATCTCCGCCTCGACCTTCGGCTGGATCAGCTCGCCAAGCGGAATCGGCTGGCTGTCGCCATACGCCATCGATGCGAACAGCGCGCCGAAGTCAGGTTGATCGACACCGAGTTGACGCTGCACGGCCGGCGACGTGAGTCCGATCTTGCGGCCGACGATGCGCTCGCCCGCCGCGACGCGCGCAGCCACGTTGGCCTGCTGCACCGCGTACGCGAGCTGCTCGGCGTCGGCCGGGTTCGGCAGTTCGACGAAACGCGCGTCGTCGCGCAGCGGCGCGACGGTCACGCGCGTACGTTCCGATTCGCGCAGGCGCAGGGCCGACGCGTCGATGTTGCTTTGAGTGTTCATACGGGATTCCAGATTCGGTTAAACGTGGGCAGTCACGGGCCGCGCGTGCATCGCGCCGAAGCCCGCGATCCATTCGGGGATCGGACGGTAGTAATCGAGCGACGCGCGATACGGGCCGCTCGCGTTCAGCGCGCCGAACGCGGCGATCCACGTGCGGATTTCGTGCGCGGACTTGCCGCCATCGCGCGTGATTGCGTTGTTGGTCAGGCCGTCGAGCGCGGTGAGCTCGCCGTCTTCGAGCAGCTTCAGGAACGCGCGATCCCATTCGGGATTGAGCGGATGCAGATGGCTATCGCCCGCGGTGAACGCGCGCGCCGCCGCAATCGTGCGTGCCTGCCGCGCCGCGCGCGACTCGGCCGACGGATTGCGGCCCGCGATCAGACGCTCGGCGACTTCCTCGCTCGCGCCCGCGAGTTCCGGCACCGGCGGCTCATGCGAGATGCCGCCCGAGCCGATCACGAGCACGCGCTGATTCGAGCGTGCGAGCGCGCGTCCCAACGCATCGCCGAGCAGACGCGCGCGGCGGCATGAAGCCATCGGCGCGGCCACCGAATTGATGAACACCGGCACGACCGGATATCGATCGAGTCCGCCGGTCAGAATCTCCAGCGCTTGCGCGCAACCGTGATCGACCTGCATGCGGTAGGAGACCGCGACGTCGACGTCGCTCGCGAGCACCGCTTCGGCCAGTTCGAGCGCCGTATCGGCGGGCACGTTCAGCGGACCGGCGAGGCTCTTGAAGTCGCCGATCGCGCTCGCCGATGCGCCGATGCAGAACGGCGGCATCACGTCATAAAAGAAACCGTTGTAATGATCGGGCGCGAACACGACGACCAGTTGGGGATCGAACTCGACGACGCGCGCACGCGCCGCCGCATGCACACGCTCGACTTCGGCGACGACTTCGGGCGCGGGATCGTAATAGCCGTGCAACGGCGTGTGCGATAGGCATTCGAGCAGCATCGGCATATCAGGCTCCGGCGCTTGCAGCGGTTGCGAGAGTGGCAACGGCGTCGCGCGCGAACGCTGCTTCGTTGCCGGCATTCGCCACATCCGCACGCGTTGCCGCGTCGAGTTGCAGCTTCCGCGCGAGTTCGACGACCAGTTGCGACACCTGCTGCGGCGAGCCCATGCCCGCGACGAAACGATCCGGACGCAACAGCACGACCGACTCCGGCACTCGCGTGAACCAGTCCTTGAGCCGCGTGTTCACATCGCCGATCGCGATCACGTCTTCTGGCACGTCGTCATGAAAAGACAGTTGCGTGTCCGGCTTGGCGACCACGAAGCAGCCGCCGAGCCGCTGCCAGATCGCGCGCGCTTCCGCCGACAAACCGAAGGTCGGTTCCGCGCCCCAGCCGACGATCGCGAAGCGGTTGCCGAGCACATCGTCGAGTCGCACGACCTCGCCGCTCGCCGTACGCACGCGCGGCTGAATGAACATGCGGCCGACCGGCGAATGACAATGCGGGTCGCGTCCATACACGAGACGGCCGAGGCGCGACTCGCGCTTCTCGCTCATCAGACCGAGCAGGCGGCCTGGCGCCGAATGGCCCGAGCGTTCGAGCACGCGCGCGAGCCAGCCGCGCTTGCGCGGCGTATGCGCGAGCAACACGACGCCGCTTTCATAGCGCGGCATCGGCTTGAAACGCATTTCGACGAAGTAGCGCTTGACCGCCGGAAACCAGTTGAACGTACGCACGAACGCGTCGCGGAACTTGATGCCGAAGCGGCTCGTCGGCGCGAAAATGTCGCCCGCCACTTCGGAGAGGTGGATCATCGAGCGCGCATGCGAACGGCGCTCGGCGGTATAGGTATCGAGCAGCGCATCGCCGGCGACTCCCTTGACCACCATCGCGAGTTTCCAGCCGAGGTTGCTAGCGTCGCGAATGCCGCTGTTGTAGCCCTGGCCCTGCCATACCGGCATGATGTGCGCGGCGTCGCCGGCGAGCAGCACGCGGTTCACGCGAAAGCTGCTCGCAAGGCGCGCGTTGTGCGTATAGACGCGCTTGCGGATGTAGTCGACCTTGTCCGGCTCGGCGACGACCTTGCGGATCAGCGCGGCCATGTTCTCCGGCTTCGACAGCTCTTCCTCGGTCTCACCGGGCATCACCATGAATTCGAAGCGACGAATGCCGTGCGGCAGCGCGGCCGACACATACGGGCGTCGTGGATCGCAGTGCATGTACACGTGCGGCGAGCCGATCGGGTCGTTGCGCACATCGACGACGATCCACTGATTCGGTTTCGTGCGGCCCTCGAACGGCACGTCGAGCGTGCGGCGCACGAAGCTGTTGCCGCCGTCCGCGCCGACCATGTACGACGCGCGGATCGTGCGGCGGCCGCTCTGCGCGTGTTCCGCTTCGATCGTCACGCCGCTGCCGTCCTGCGTGAACGAGTTGACGGTGTGGCCGAACAGTACCTCGACGCGCGGAAAGCGTTGCAGGCCGTCGTACAGCACGCGATCGGCCAGCGGCTGAATGAACGCGTTGCGGCGCGACCAGCCGAATTCGTCGGTGCGCGGTTCGATCGATGCGAAGCAGTGACCGTTGCGGGTGACGAAGCGCATCCAGTGATCGGGAGTCGTGTGCGGCAGCAACGCATCGGCGAGGCCGACGGACTGGAACACGCGCAGTGCTTCGTCATCGAGGCCAATCGCGCGCGGATAGTCAATGATCTTCTCGAGCTTTTCGATCAGCACGACGCGTACGCCCTGCAGGCCGAGATAGTTGGCGATCATCAAACCGACCGGGCCGGCGCCGATGATCGCGACGTCGGTGGTGACGGTTCCGCTGTGGCCTTGCGCGGCCACCGGGTCGAGCGGTTGGGGCATGTTGTCTCCGTATATCGACCGGATTGACCGGGTCGAGCTATTCACGGAGCGCGGCGGCGGGAACCAGCGCTAGCCACGGCGAAAATCGCCTGCGGGCAACCGCTCGCGTCTCCATGAAATCGTTGATTTGTTGGCAGTCTAGGACCGGCCACCTGCCCGCTCAACAAAATCTGGAAAATGTGCATAGAATGCACATAGCTGATTTAATTGAGGTTTTTAAGTGACCAAATACACGAATGTGCGAGGTCTGTCGCGCGGCTTGCAGGTGCTGCAAGCACTCAACTCGATGGACAGCGGCCGCGCGACGAGCCAGCAGATCAGCGAGCTGACCGGCCTGCATCGCACCACCGCGCGGCGGCTTCTGGAGACGTTGATGGAAGAAGGCTTCGTGCGGCGCAGCGCGTCGGACGACAGCTTCCGGCTCACGCTGAAAGTGCGCGCGCTGAGCGAAGGCTTCACGGATGACGAACGCATCGCGACCATCGCGCCGCCGGTCATGGGGCGTCTGCTGCAACGTGTTGCGTGGCCGTCCGATCTGACCACGCCCGACGGCGACGCGATGATCATCCGCGAGACCACGCACCGCTTCAGTACGCTGTCGTTTCATCGCGCGATGGTCGGCCGCCGTTTGCCGATGCTGCTGACCGCGGCGGGCCGCGCGTACTTCGCGATGTGCCCCGATGAAGAGCGCGAGGACATTCTCGATCTGCTGCGCGCGGGCGCGGGCGGCGAGGAGCAGAAGGCGCTCGCGTCGAACGACGCGTTGATCCACAGTCTCGTGAGACGCGTGCGCGCGGATGGGTTCGGTTCGAATCACGGCGACTGGGCGGACCAGGGGAAGATCGGCGCGGTCGCCGTCGCGATCGTGTTCGAGGAACGAGTGCTCGCGAGCTTGAACGTGGTGTTTCTGTCGCGCGCGGTGTCGCTTGCGGAAGCGAAGCGGCGTTATGTGCCCGAGTTGCAGACGGCTGCGCGTGAGATGGTCGAGGAACTCGCGGCGCAGAGCAGCGCGAACAGCGGAGCGGGTAAAACGCGTACGGGGCGCGAGCGCAACTCGTGAGGCCGCTTTCGAAACCTTATTAAAATCGTCCGCCTGGCACCTCGGAACCGCGTGCAAACGCGCTCCCATCGTGCGGTCATCTCAGGCAGACGCAAATGCCTCGTGCGGTTCTTCTTCGCGCAAGATATAGCCGAGTCCGCGCAAGGTCATGATCTTCGCGGTCGATGCCGCGAGATGCTTGCGCAGCCGGTGAATATAGATATCGATCGCGTCGGCGCTCGGCTCCTCGTCGAGCGTGAAGATCTTGTCCATCAGCGTGGCTTTGGAGACGGTCTTGCCCTGCTTCAGTATCAGCGCTTCGAGGATCGCGTGTTCGCGGCGGCGCAACGGCAGGCGTTCGTCCCGCAGCACGAATTCGCGGGAATCGAACAGATAACGCAGATTGCCGCATTCGGTCGACTGCCCTCTGTCTCCCGCGGCCTGACGGCGAATCAGCGCCTTGATGCGCGCCACCAGTTCGCGCGCATCGAAGGGCTTGACCACATAGTCGTCCGCACCGGCCGAAAAGCAGGCCACCTTGTCGTCGGTCGAGCCATTCGCGGTCAGCATCAGCACCGGCACGTTGTCGCGCTTGCGGCGCAACCTCGCGAGCACCTCCTTGCCGCTCATGCCGGGCAGGCGCAGATCGAGCAGCACCGCGTCATAGCATTGCAGACCGAGCAGCGTCTCCGCGCATTCGCCGTTTTGCGCCCAGTCGATCGCGAATTGCTCGACTTGCATCAGGTTCATCACCCAGCGCGCGAGGTCCGCGTCGTCTTCCACGAGCAGCAGTTTCATCGTTGTCCTCTCATTGGTGAGTCGCGCGACGTCAGGTTGCGCCGAGCCATAAGCGCATCTCGACCGTCGCAACGAGGCCCGCGCCGCCCGCGTTCGATTCGAGCGTCACGCTGCCGCCCTGGCGATGCGCAATCTCGCGCACGATCGGCAAGCCGAGACCAGTCCCTTCCGCATGACTCGACGCGCGATAGAAGCGCTCGAACACTCGCTCGCTCGCATCGGCCTTGATGCCGGGCCCGTTGTCGATTACACGCACGATCGCCATGCCTTCGCGCCGCTGCGTCTGCACCGTGACGCGCCCGCCCGCCTGCGTATAGCGCAGCGCGTTGTCGACCAGATTGGTCACGAGGGCCGCGGTCAATGCTTCGTCACCGGTCACGTACAGGCCGTCTTCCAGCTCCGCGCCCAGATCGATCTCTCGCGACTGCGCAAACGCGATCAGCTCCTCGAGCACGCCCGCGATCAACGCGCTCAGATCGATCCGCTCCGGCACGTTCAGCGGCGCGGCCGACTCGGCCTGCGCCAGCAGCAACAGCTTGTTGGTCAGCGTGGTCAGCTTGCGGCTGCTCTTGTGCATGCCCGCGAGCGCTTCGTCGAGCGGGGCGTCGCGGCTATCGCGTTGCCGCGCGAACTGGATCTGCGCGGCCAGCAGCGCGAGCGGCGTGCGCAACTGATGCGCTGCATCGGAGATGAATTGACGCTGCGTCGCGGCCTGCTGGCCCATTCGCGCGATGCACTGGTTGATCGCCTCGACGATCGGCCTTAGCTCGACGTGCAGACGCGCGACGCGAATCGGTTCGAGTTGCGACGCATTGCGATCGGCAACGTCGTCCTTCACCTTCATCAGCGGCAGCAGTTCGAAGGTCAGGCCGAGGTAGACGAACACCATCGCCAGCACCAGCGTCAGAACTTCGCCGGACAATTGCGGCCGCAGCAGACGCCACACCATCGCGTCGCGCGAGCCCTCCGTCTTCGCGACCGCGACGATCACTTCCTCGGTGTGTCCCGAGTCGTAAAGCTGCCGCGCGTAGGCGACCGCGCGCGCCGCGCGGCCGTCGGCGAAATGGGTGGAATAAAGCGTTGGCTTGTCGCTCACATGCGGCGGCAGCGGCAACTCGGGGATGCCCGCGAGCAAACGATGGCCGCCCGCCTCGACGCGATAGAAAACCGTGTCCTGTTCCGGCGATTCGAAGAGTTCCAGCGCGGCCGGCGGAATCTGGATCGACACCGAACCGTTGTCCCAGTCGATATCCTCGCCGATGATCCGCATCGACGACAGCAGCGCATTGTCCTGCACCAGGTCCGCGGTGTTCTGCGCGAACCGGTATGAAATGACGACTGAAATGGAGACGAATGCCGCCAGCGGCAACAGCAGCCACCACAACAAGCGTCCGCGCAAACTGCCTGAAAACACGATGTGCCGATCCTCTTGTGCTCGATGCGACCCACGCGGTCAGCCCGCTTTCAAGGCTTCACGTCAGAGACGAACTGGTTGGTGAAGGTGCGCGACAGATCGATATACCGCCCCTTCACCGCCGGATTGAAACTCGACAGTACCTTCAGCACCGTCTGCGGACCGTCGGCGGGCATCTTGCCGTCGACGGTGTACATCGGCAGCGAAGCCTGCAACGCGCTGACATACAGTGCCTTGTCGTTGCCGATGTCTTCTTTTGGCATCCGCGCGGCGATCTGTTCCGCGCTGTGGGTATGCATATAGCGCAGTGTCCTCACGAATGCGCGCGCGAGTTTCGCGGCTTCGTCGTGATGCGCGTCGAGCCACGTGCTTTGCACGTAGAGGCTCGACGCCGGATACATGCCGCCGAGCGCGGCGCGCGTGCCGTCGACGTTGCGCATATCGACGAGTACTTTGGCGTCGCCTGCTTTCAAAAGTTGAGTGACGGTCGGCTCGGTCGTCATACCCGCGTGAATGCGTCCTTCCCGCATCGCCGCGATGAAACTGCTGTCCGCGCCGACCGGCAGCAGCGTGTATTGCGTGGACGGCACGCCCGCGCGCTGTGCGAGGTATTGCGTCAGAAAACTCGTCGAGGAACCGAGCCCGGTCACGCCCAGCGTCTTGCCGCGCACGTCGGCCATGCTGCGGATCGAAGCGGCCGACTTCGCCGCGACCAGTTGCACTTCGCCCGGCACCTGGCTGAACACGACGATCGTCTTCACTTCCTTGCCGCGTGTCTGCAGATCGATCGTGTGATCGTAAAAGCCGACCACGCCCTGCACCGCGCCGGCGAGCATTTCATTCTCGCCCTCTATTCCAGTCGGCTGCGACAGCAGTTCGACGTCGAGCCCTTCCGCCTTGAAATAGCCGAGCTGTTCGGCAAGACGCGCCGGCAGATAGATGAGCTTGTTGGTGCCGCCCACCATGATCGCGAGTTTCTCCGGCTCGGCCGCTTGCGCAGGTGTCGCCACCGTCGCGAGCGCGCACAATGCGAGCGACGCCGCCACGGCGGCATAGGCCGCGCGCGAAAAACGCGTCGGGGAAAGCTTCATTTGCGGGTGTCTCCGTTATCTTGCTCTGGGCGCCGCGCGGGTCGCGTGCCCGTGATTCTGAAGGGGCGAACCCTTCCCTATGCTTTCAGCGCTGCATTTGTTGCGCGAACTTCGGGTTTGTCCCGATCACCGCGGCATCGCGCGCGGAAACGTCACGGCGATATCCACGCCCTTGCCGCCCTCGCCCGCCTTCAGCACGATCTCGCCGTGATGCGCGTCCGCGATTTCGCGCACGATCGCCAGACCGAGGCCCGTGCCTTCCGTATCCGTCGACGCGCGAAAGAACGGCTCGAACACACGGCTGCGCGCCTCGGCCGGAATGCCGGGGCCGTTGTCGGTTACGCTGACCGTCACCGTATTGGCCTCGGTATCCGCGCTCACGGCGACCGTCACGTGGCCACCGCTGCCCGTATAGCGAATCGCGTTCTCGGCGAGATTCGCGATCAGCGCCTGCAACATGCCGCGATGTCCGAGCACCGGCGCCGCGCCGTGCAATTCCGCGCCCAGATCGATTTCACGCGCCTGCGCGAGCAGCCCGAGATCTTCGACGACTTCCATTGCGAGGGGTACCAGATCGACACGTTCCATCGCGAGTTGCGAGTTGTCGGCGGCCTCGGCCTGCGCGAGCAGCAGCAGCTTGTTGGTGAGACCGACCATCGAACGATTGCTTCGATGCATCGCGGCAAGCGCTTCGTCGAGCGCGGGATTCAGGCCTTCCTGCTGCCGCGCGAACTGCAGTTGCGTGCCGAGCAGCGTGAGCGGCGTGCGCAACTGATGCGCGGCATCCGCGATGAAGCGCCGCTGCGCCGCGACCTGCACGCCGAGCCGCGCGATGCACTGATTGATCGCATCGACGATAGGCCGCAGTTCCGAGTGCAGACGCTCGACGCGGATCGGTTCGAGCTGCATCGGATCGCGGTCGGCTACCTCGTCTTTCACCTTCATCAACGGGCGCAACTCGAACGTGAGCCCGATGCAAACGAGTGCGACTGCCAGCGCGATCATTTCGAGCTGGCGCACGAGTTGCGGCCGCCACAGTTGTTGAGTCATCGCGTCGCGCGAGCGCACGGTCTTGCCGACCGTCACGCGCACGGGGCGCGTCGCGCCGTTGTCGTACATGAACCGCACGATGTCGACCGCGCGCACCTGCTGGCCGTGCAACTCGGTGTAGTACGAGTCCGGCACGTCGGGCGCGCGCAGCGGACGCGGCGGGAAATCAGGTGTACCCGCGAGCAGCCGCCCATCGTCGACACGCACGCTGTAGAACACCTGGTCGCGATATGGCGACGCGAAAATCTCGAGGGCGGCGGGCGGCACATCGACACGCAGAAAACCGTCGCTCCATTCGACCTCGCCCGCGATCATCCGCGCCGACGCGACCAGCTGGTTGTCCTGCACCAGATTCGCGGTGTGCCGCGCGTTGTCGTACTCGGTCTTGCCGGTCACGAACACATAGAGCGCGAGCGGCACGAGCAGCCACCACAGCAGACGGATGCGCAGGCTATTGGACATCGTTACTGGTCGTCTTCCCGCTTGCGCAGCAGATAGCCGAGCCCGCGCAGCGTGACGATCGCGGCCGAGCTGCCATCGAGCTTCTTGCGCAAACGCGAGATGTAGATCTCGACCGCGTCTTCGCTCGGCTCGTCCGCGAGCGTGAAGATCGCATCGACCAGCGCGGGCTTCGTCACCGTCTTGCCGAGGCGCAGGATCAGCGCTTCGAGCACCGAACGCTCGCGCGGCGTCACGTTCAGCGGCGCGCCTTTCAGCGTGAACTGGCGTGTGTCGATGTCGAACGACAGGTCGCCGCACACCACCTCGCTCGCTTTGGACGGCGACTGCCGCCGGATCGCCACCTTGATGCGCGCGATCAGCTCACGCACTTCGAACGGCTTCACCAGGTAGTCGTCGGCGCCGGCGCCGAGCAGTTCCACCTTCTCGTCGATCGAGCCGCTCGCGGTCAGGATCAGCACCGGCGTCGCGTCGCCGCGCTGACGCAGCCGGCGCAGCACGTTCTTGCCCGACAGCTTCGGCAGGTTCAGGTCGAGCAGGATCACGTCGTAGTGATTGGTGCGCAGCAGGCGGTCGGCTTCGTCGCCGTCCTGCACGGCGTCGAGCGCGAAGGCTTCCTGCTCCAGCATCTTCGCGAGCCAGTGCGCAAGCGTGGGGTTGTCTTCGATCAGCAGCAGCTTCATGGCGGGAACGGCAAAAGTCAGGTCGTCGATTGTGCCTTAAAACAAGGGCTCTGCGCGCGTGCAGTGTGGTTTACAGCATACGTCCTGTGGCTGCCGCGAGCGCAGCGGCGATTCCCGCGAAATTTCGGCGCGTCGTCGGCGCATCGTCGGCGCATCGTCGGCGCATCGTCGGGTTAACACCCATGTTTTGCGCCAAACCCCGAAAGCTGGCAGAAGGTTTCGCGTTTCTATAATCGCTGCCATTCACCCAGAAAGCGCCGCGCCTCGATCGCGGCGACCCACCTAAGGAGACTGCTTCATGCGTACCTTGCGCCAGATTGCCGTTGTGTCAGGAGTTGCTTTCGCCCTTGCCGCCGCTTCGGCCGCCGCTCACGCCGAGAAGATCACGATCATGGTCGGCGGCGCCACCAAGATCATCTATCTGCCGGCCAAGCTCACCGAGCAGCTCGGCTACTTCAAGGACGAAGGCCTCGACGTCGAAATCCTGTCGCAGCCGGCCGGTGTCGATGCGGAGAACGAACTGCTCGCGGGCGCGGTGCAAGGGGTGGTCGGCTTCTACGATCACACGATCGACCTGCAGAGCAAGGGCAAGGAAGTGCAGGCGCTCGTCGTCTTCGGCCAGGTGCCGGGCGAAGTCGAAATGGTCTCGACGAAGGCGGCCGATTCGCTGAAGAGCATGGCCGACGTCAAAGGCAAGACGCTCGGCGTGACCGGCCTCGGTTCGTCGACGAGCTTCCTCACGCAGTACCTCGCGCAGCGCGCCGGTGTGGCGTCGACGCAATACACGATGTTGCCGGTCGGCGCGGACAACAGCTTCATCGCCGCCATCAAGCAAAGCCGCATCGACGCCGGCATGACCACGGAGCCGACCGTCTCGCAACTGCTGAAGACCGGCGACGCGAAGGTGCTGGTCGATATGCGCACCGTGGAAGGCACGCGCGCCGCGCTCGGCGGCACCTACCCCGCGTCGAGCTTCTACGTGCAGCGCGCGTGGGCCGAATCGCACAAGGACGACGCGGCGAAGCTGTCGCACGCGTTCGCGAAGACGCTGAACTTCATCGCGACGCATAGCGCCGAGGACATCGCCGCGCAGATGCCGAAGGACTACTACGGCAACAACAAGGACCTGTACGTGGGCGCACTGAAGGCGTCGCTGCCGATGTTCACGAAGGACGGCAAGATGCCCGCCGACGGCCCGGACACGGTGCTGAAGGTGCTGTCCGCATTCAATCCGTCGGTGAAGGGCAAGCATATCGACCTCGCCAAGACCTACACCAACGACTTCCTGTCGGCGCCGGTCAAGACCGCGTCGAAGTAACGCTTCTTTCATATTCACAGAACTGCGAGGCACCCGCCGATGAATCAACCTATGTCACGCGAGACGCCAGCGATCGAAATGCGCAACGTGTCGTGCCGTTTCATTTCCCCGGACGGCAAGGCCACGATCGCGCTGCGCGACTTCAGCATGTCGGTGGCACGCGGCGAATTCGTCGCGGTGGTCGGCCCGACCGGCTGCGGCAAGTCCACCACGCTCAGCATGATCACCGGCTTGCTGAAGCCGACCACCGGCGAAGTGCGCGTGATGGGCGCGCCGGTGGACGGCATCGATCCGCGCATCGGCTTCGTGTTCCAGGCCGATGCGGTGTTTCCGTGGCGCTCGGTGCTCGACAATGTCGCGGCGGGTCCGCTCTATCGCGGCCGTTCGAAATCGGCCGCCTACGACGAAGCGAACGAATGGCTGCGCCGCGTGGGCCTCGACAAGTTCGGCAAGCACTATCCGCATCAACTGTCCGGCGGCATGCGCAAGCGCGTCGCGCTTGCGCAGACCTTCATCAACAAGCCGGAAATCCTGCTGATGGACGAGCCGTTCTCGGCGCTCGACATGCAGACGCGCACGTTGATGCAGGACGAGCTGCTGCAATTGTGGGGCGGCGTCGGCTCGGTCGTGTTCGTCACCCACGACCTCGAGGAAGCGATTGCGCTCGCCGACCGCGTGTTCGTGCTGACCGCGCGCCCCGCCACGCTGAAGAAGGTCTACGAAATCGATCTGCCGCGACCGCGTGTCACGTCGGAGATCCGCTACGACTCACGTTTCATCGAAATTTCGCGCGATATCTGGCATGACCTGCGCGAAGAAGTGCAGATCGGTTAATCAAGGAACGGCAAACATGTCTACACCCTCTCAACAGATGATGCCCTCGGGCATCGACGCCGCGTCGCTCGCTCACGTCGAGCGTATCGCGCAGAAGAAGATCCGCCAGCGCCAGGTTCTGGTGATTTCGCTGCGCATTCTGGTGCTCGTGGTCGTGCTCGGCGGCTGGGAACTGTCCGCGCGCCTGAAGTGGATCGACCCGTTCTTCTTCTCGATGCCGAGCGCGATCTTCGAACAGATCGTCGACTGGTTCGTGAACGGCACGTCGCAAGGTCCGCTGCTCACGCAGGTGTGGGTCACGCTCGAAGAGACAGGCCTCGGCTTCATCATCGGTTCGGTCGCGGGCATCGTCTGCGGCATCGTGCTCGGCCGCAACAAGCTGCTCTCCGACGTGTTCAGCCTCTACATCAAGATCGCCAACTCGATTCCGCGCGTCGTGCTCGGCTCGGTGTTCGTGATCGCGCTCGGGCTCGGCATGGCATCGAAAGTCGCGCTCGCGGTCGTGATGGTGTTCTTCGTGGTGTTCGCCAACGCGTTCCAGGGCGTGCGCGAAGCGGACCGCTACATGATCGCGAATGCGCAGATCCTCGGCGCGTCGCGCCGCCAGGTGACGACCTCGGTCGTGATTCCGTCGGCGCTGAGCTGGATTCTCGCGAGCCTGCACGTGAGCTTCGGCTTCGCGCTGGTCGGCGCGGTGGTCGGCGAATTTCTCGGCTCGAAGCAGGGTATCGGTTTGCTGATCTCCACCGCGCAGGGCGCGTTCAATGCGAGCGGCGTGTTCGCGGCGATGATCGTGCTGGCGGTGGTCGCGCTTGCCGCCGACTACCTGTTGACCGCGGTGGAGCATCGATTGTTGAAGTGGCGGCCGAGTTCGGTTTAAGCCGCCGCAGCGCAAGTCCTCAAACAGTAGTTCGCTTCACCGATGCCGCTCAGTCTTCTGGACTGAGCGGCATTTTTATTTGCCAACCCGCATCCTGTCTCCCGCCGGCAAACTGTTTTTCCCGATACGTTGGCCGGCCTGCAACACTTCTTTCTTTCAATCCCCTCACCGCAAGCCAACAGCGGCCCGCTAGCCCATTCCCTGCGGCATGGCACGTTCGATGCATCCTCACCGCGCAAGTCGGGCGGTCGCCAACATCGGTCGCCGATCGAAGCGAGGTGGGTCATGTCGAGTGCACAGGGTCAACGTCGGTCGATGAACGGGTTCAGCGGTGCGGTCATACGCGCCAACGCCGTGAATCGCCGCCATCGTCATCATTCCAGCGGATTCGTGCTGTTCGGCTTGCATACCGCCAGTGTGATCGGCCGCGGGCCGAAGCGGCTCTGGCCATATGTGTTGCCGTGGCTGGTCATCTTGCTGACGATCGGTTCGATCTGCCTCGTCGCGCGCGGCGTGCTCACGCGTCAATTGCTGGTGCCGCCGGTGGAGACGCCGCAAGCGTTGACCGAGCGCGGCTACACGTCGAACTTTGTCGCCGAGCGGATCATGTCGGCGATGAAGGAGATCGGGCGAGACGCCGAATCGATTCCGCACGACACGATGACCAGCAACGACGCGCAGCAGGACATCCAGATCCCGGGTCAGGAGATGTCGTATGCGACGACGGTGCGCTTCATCAAAGGCCTGCTCCAGCGCGAAGATGTCGCCGTGCACGTCGGCATCACCAAGACGAACAACAGCGCGGATTCGTATGTCGCGCATGTGCAGATAGAACACGGCCCGTTCAACGGCCGCGAAAGCACTGTGCCGTTCGAAGGGCGCGACCTCGAAAAGTTCGTGCACGACATCGCCACCACGGCGATGCGCCTCGCCGAACCCAACATCCTCGCCAGTCATCTGTTCACCCAGGTGCAGAAGACCAAATGTTCGCTCGCGCAATGCGACTATCGCGAGATCGTCGGAATCTACGACGAAGTCCTCGCGCTGCCCTCGTCCGAACAGGCCCAATGGGCGGTCGCGGGCAAGGCGTGGTTGCTCGACAGTCAGCAGCGCTCGAAAGAAGCCGAGCAGCAGATCCGCGAAGCATTGATCCAGTACAAGGACTCGGCCGTGCTGCGCGCGAGTCTGGGCATCGCGCTCGAACAGCAGAACCGCATCGACGATGCGCTCGAGGAACTGCGGACCGGCGCGAACGAAACGTCGCGCACCGCTGAAAACCTGCGGCTGCTCGGCGATGTGCTGTTGCATACGAACCGGCACGACCGCGAAGCGCTCGACGCATTCAGACGGGCCGCCGAGATGAACCCGGAATCCGTCGACACGCTGCACGACTGGGCCGAGGCGCTCGTCAAGACCGGCCACTACGACGAAGCAATCGAAAAGCTCTCGCGCGCCGTCGCGTTGCGGCCCGATCTCGCGCCGTCCTATGCGGAATGGGGCCGCGCGCTGGAACACAAAGGCGCTCTGCGCGAGGCCGCGCGCAAGTACGCACAGGCATTGCAGGTCGACGCCGCCACGCTGTCGGCGCGCGAACGCGAGCTGGCGCTCTCGACGGACGCATCGCCCGACGAGGCCGACACCCAGACATCGAGGCCTGACCCGCGCGTCAAGCCCGTTTCGAATCCGATGACGTCGTATCCGCTGCGGGCCTCGCTCGACACGTTACGCGACGCCGTAGGACAGGCGATGCGAGCGGCCTGAGCCGCGCGCATCGCCATTTGAGTTGGCAACACAGCCGAACAGGAGACAGTTCGATGGACAGTTTCGAAGATGCATTCAAAGCCTTGATCGGAAACGAAGGCGGGTACAGCTTCAATCCGGCCGATCCGGGCGGCGAAACGATGTGGGGTGTGACGGCGCGCGTCGCGCGCAGCGAGGGCTACAACGGCGCGATGAAAGACCTGCCGCTCGAAACCGCCCATCAGATCGCCAAGCGCAGGTACTGGGACCCGTTGCATCTCGACGAACTCGATCCGCGCGTGGCCTTTCAGATTTTCGATGCGAACTACAACGGCGGCCTCGTCGTGCTGTGGATGCAGAAAGCGTCCGGCGCGAAAGAAGACGGCAAGTTCGGCCCCGACACGCTCGATGCGGTCAAGAACGCCGACCCGATGAAGTTCGTGATGCGCTTCGCCGCGTATCGTCTGCGGTACCTGCGCAATCTGCATTCGTGGCCGAGTTTCAGCCGCGGCTGGACCGAACGGATGGCAGCCAATCTTCTCCTGGGAGCAGCATGATGGACTGGTCTAAAGTAGCGACGAACATCAGCAGCACCGCCCCGCTTCTCGCCGGGCTCGTGGGTGGTCCGGTCGGCCTCGGCGTGACCGCCGCCGCCGCGATCATCTCGCACGCGCTCGGCACGCCGAGCGACCCCGCCTTCGTGGAACCCGCGTTGAACGACCCCGGCGCACTCGAAAAACTTCGCCAGGCCGAGAGCGCTAACTCGCTGCAACTGCAGCAGTTGATGGTGACGGCCGCGCAGTCGAGCCTCGCGCACGACGCCGACATGGCCCGCATCGCCACGAGCGACACCGCGAATGCACGCGCGATGGGTGTCGCCAATCGCGACTGGGTCCCGAAGGTGCTCGCGATGGCCGTCACCACCGGCTTCTTCGGCATTCTGCTGCTGATGGCGTTTCAGCCTCTGCCGGGCACCAACAAGGATCTCGTCAACGTGATCGTCGGCGCGTTGGGAACCGCGTGGATCAGCATCATCGGCTATTACTTCGGCACGTCGGTCGGCTCGATGCGCAAGACCGAGCTGCTCGCGAAGCCGAGTGTACCGATCACGGCCGATAGCGCGTTGACGTTGCGCGAACCGGCGTCGCAGCCGGGAGCGCATGCACCGGCGGCGGTCGCGCCGTCCGGCGACCCCTTCCCGTCGTTCGCGCCGGGCGGGCAAGGCCCGATCTTCTCTGGCGGCAGTTGAATCCATGCCAGGCTGAGCGAATCATGCACGCGACGAGATACGCCGAGCGTCGCGTGCAGGTCCGTTTCAAAGCAGAGCTCTTTCGCCAGCACGCGTTTTGCGCTAAGTTGGCAAGCGCTAAGTCCATCCCGTCCCGAGTGGAGCGATCAAGATGAGTGAGGTCAAGCCGAACGCGCAGAACGATCCGATCGAACACGTCGTGCTGCTGCTGATGGAGAATCACTCGTTCGACCAGATGCTCGGCTGCCTCGACGCCGTGCACGACAAACTGGACGGGGTGCGCAACGCGGCCGGCAAATCGAACGCCGACGGTCAAGGCAATACATTCTATCCGCGAGCGACGCGCGAGCGGCAGATGAAGCACGATCCGAATCACGAGCACAAGGCCGTGATGGATCAGATCGCCGCCGACAACAGCGGCTTCGTGCGTTCGTTCGTCAACGACTACCCGAAGAGCAGCCTCGTCGCGCGGCAAGACGTGATGGGCTATTACCCGCTCGGCTTTCTGCCCGCGCTGCACACGCTCGGTTCGCAATTCACCGTGTGTGACCGGTGGTTCTCTTCATTGCCGGGGCCGACGTGGCCGAATCGCTTTTTCGCACTGACGGGTACGTCGAAAGGCGAGATCGACATGCCTTCGGGGCTCGACGGACTCAATCCACGCTGGTACACCGAGCAGGATCAGGACACGATTTTCGATCGCTTGAACGCCGCGCGCAAAACATGGAGCGTCTATTTCTATGACTTCCCCGCGTCACTGCTGCTGAAGAACCAGCGACGCGCGGAAAACCTCGCGAATTACCGCTCTTTCGACAAGTTCTTCGAGGACGCAGCGGGACCCGCCAGCCAATTCCCGCAATTCGTGCTGATCGAGCCGAAGTACTTCGGCGAAGCGCAGAACGACGATCATCCGCCGCACAACATCATGAAGGCGGAGAAGCTGATCGCGGACACCTACAATGCGCTGCGCTCGAATCAGGCGCTGTGGGAGCGCACCTTATTGGTGGTCCTCTACGATGAACACGGCGGCTTCTACGACCACGTATCGCCGCCGGCCGACGCAGTCGCACCCGACGGCCACACCACGAGCTTCGATTTCAAACGACTCGGCGTACGCGTTCCCGCGATCCTCGTGTCACCGTGGTGCGAAGCCGGCGTATGCAACGAACGATTCGATCATTGCAGCCTGTTGAAATACCTGTGCGACAAGTGGCAAATGCCACCGCTCGGCGAGCGCACCGCGGCATCGGCGAACCTCGGCGTGGCGATTCGCCGTGACGGCGGCGCGCGCGCCGATACGCCGGCGTTTATTCGCGTGCCCAATCAATCGCTGATTGCCGAGCACGTCGAGCTGGAGCGCAAATCGTCGAATGGCAATCAGCAAGGCCTGCATCACTTCGCCGACTTTCTGCACGCGGAACTGGACCGGCTCGCCGCCGAGGCGGTCGAGGGGGCCGCACAACTGGCGCGCACCGGCAATGCGTGGGTGCGCTTCAAGAGCGCATTGGGCTCGCTGATGACGAGTCTCGGCCAGTGGCTCAGCAAGGACTTCTACGACGCACGCGACCAGCGTGATGCGCGCACGAGTCAGGCGTTCACACGCTTGCGGCAATCGGTGCGTGCCGCGACGCCGGGCATCGCGCGAAACGACGCGCCGGCACCGGCAACGGCAATGGCAACACCCTCGGCCGTCAGTCCGGTCTCGGAGAAGTAGCACTCCGCATTGCCGGCCGCGCAAAGAACGTCTACGCGTTAACCCTGAAAGTTCCGCGCTTTTATATCAAGATTCGCAACAAACATTAGCCGCATCACGACTTACTCTGCCAAGTTCACCAAATTACAATGCAATCACTGACTACGAACAAGCACGTTCGCAGCAAGACAAAAATCCTGAACTGGAGGTAAGTATCATGAAATCGCTGATTCAAGCTGTTGTCATCGCCGTCGCTGTCGCCGCTCCGGCCGCTGCTTTCGCACAAGCCAACCAGCCCGTGACCCGCGCTCAAGTGCGCGCCGAGCTGGTCCAACTGGAAAAGGCCGGCTATCAACCTGGTCACGCCGACCCGCACTACCCGGCTGACATCCAGGCTGCGCAAGCCCGCGTCGACGCGCAAAACGGCGGCGGCCAAGCCGCTACCGGCTTCGGTGGTGTGGTGAGCGGTACGGCCCAAACGAGCCGTGCGGCTCCGATGAGTGGCCCGAAGTCGGTCTACTTCGGTCAGTAAGCGATGGCGCGTCCTTGCGACGCGCACCCCGATTCAAATGAACTGGCCCGCTGCTCGGGTATCTCCGAGCGCGGGCCAGTTCATATGTGTTACCTCCGTCATCGGGTTCCCGATGACTTCGCCCGGGCCTTCACGGTCTGGGCGCTTTTTCGCGGCGCTATGCGTGCGCCGTGACGAATCCTCAACTGCCGGCGCTCACTCGCGCGCGATCAGATCGCCGACCTGGCCACGCCCGGTCACGAGGCAACTCGACAGGAAGCTCTCGCTCTGCGCGCTCGCGCCAGCGTCACCAAAGCCCTTTTTCAACGCGTCCGATTTAACGAGCGCCGCGCCCTGGTGACACGTAATCGTGCCGACCTCGCCCGCCTGCGCACGCATCAACGCCCGATCCGCCATCAAATAGCCAAGCAAAAGCACCAACGCAATATTGAACGCTTGTCGCATGGGTTCGTCTCCTTTTCGAAAAGACTAACGCGAAGCGCGAATGCAGTGGCCTAGGGCTTTCCCGATTGTTGACGTTTCAATGATCCAGAATAAATCGTTTGCGCCTACAGCCGAGCCTCGATCCGCGCGATGCGGCTATTGATCGCATTGCGCACCAAAGCATTCGACGGCACCAGCAGCAGCGACGACGCGATGATCCGATAGACGTCACCGCGCGTCACCTTCGACACTTTCGCCGGATCGAGCCACGCGTCGTTATCCGCGAGCAGCAGCAAAGTGTCGAGGCCGATCAGGATCGGCCACAGGCAGGCGAGCCGCAAGCGCACCGCGCTCGCCGGAATCGCAAGCGTATAGTCGAGCGCCGCGCGGAAATGATCGAGCGTCTTGCGCAGTAGTTCGACGAGCAGCGGCCGCGCGTGCATCGAATTGGCCGGTTGCAGCAGATCGCGCGCGCTTAGAGCGTGGCGCTCGAGCATGCTCTGCGGCAGATAGCAGCGGCCGATGCGCAAGTCCTTTCCGCAATCGCGCAGCACGTTGGTCATCTGCAATGCCTTGCCGAAACGCACGCCGCGCTGCTTCATCGTGTCGGGCTGCTGCTTCAGCGTGCCCGGCATGTGCGCATAAGTCATCGTGGTCCAGAACTCGCCGACGCAGCCCGCGACCAGATACGTATAGCGATCGAGTTCGCCGTATTCGCGCAGCGCCGCGATCTGGCCGGAGCGTTCGTCGGGAAACGTGCGCAAATCGAATTCCATGCCTTCGGTCAGCGTCGTGACGATCGCGCGCACCGCGTGGCGGTCGGACTCGCTCAGTTGCGCCAGCACGTCGAGCGCGGGGTTCAACGATTCGAGCAGCAGCTTTTCATCCGACTGCGTCTGCTGACCCGCGACTTCGGCGGCGATGCGCTGGAACGGCGCACTAGCGACGGCCACGCCATTGACCTGATCGCGCAACGCAAGCAGCAATTCGAGGCGTTGGCCCGGCGCGATCAGCGAGGTGTCGGCAATGGTATCGGCGGCGCGCGCGAGCAAATATGCAAGGCCGATCGGATCGCGCATGCCGATGGGCAGCACGCGCAGCGTCAGATAGAAGGAGCGTGAAACGCCTTTCAGGAGCGGACCGAGAAGAAAGGCCCGGGTCGGATTCGGCATGAGTTGGACTGGTTGGCAAATAGGCGGGTGAAAGCCCGCGGGGATCAGGCGCTGCCGAATTGTATACGCGCTCTCCGTCATGTCGCCTGCAACGGGCTCCCGCGCCGTGCGACATCGCTAATCGCGAGCGGGAACGGGGATTGCTGCCACGACGGGGTTAACCAGGGGACGGTCACGACCAGGCCGTCGCTTGCACTTTGAAAGACACATCGACAATGACTACCGAAGCATCGAACCCCTCTCGTCTTTCTGACGCGGCTCGGCCTGACGCGGCGCGACGCAATATCGAAACCGGCGTGCCTGGTTTCGACGAAATCCTCGGTGGCGGTCTGGTGAGCGGCGGCGTCTATCTGCTGGAGGGCATGGCCGGCGCCGGCAAGACGATCCTGTCCAGCCAGATCGGCTTTCACCGGGTCCGGCAAGGCGAGAAAGTGCTGTATATGACGCTGATCGCCGAATCGCACGACAAGCTGCTCGGTCACCTGAAAGGCCTGAGCTTCTTCGACGAAACCGCGGTCGCGCAGCAGATGCTGTTCGTGTCCGGCTATCACGAGCTGATGCAGGACGGCCTCGACGGTTTCCTCAAGCTGATCGCGTCGAGCATCTACGACTACCGGCCGAGCCTGATGATCGTCGACGGCTTTCGCAGCGCGCGCGAATTCAGCGAAACCGAGCTGTCGCTGTCGAAGTTCATCCACGAGCTGAACGCGCTGGTCGCCGCGATGGACTGCACGACGCTGCTGCTCGCGCCGCTGTCGGGCAACGAGCCGCATCCCGAGCACACGCTGGTGGATGGTCTGATCGAGCTGAACCGCTATCACGACGGCATGCGCCGCGCGCGCGAGATCGAAGTGCACAAGATGCGTGCGCGCGATCATCGGATGGGCAAGCACTTCTTCCGCATCGCCGGCAGCGGGCTGCTGATGTTCCCGCGACTCGAAGCGCAGTGCGCGCCGCAACCGGGCCCCGTCGATCTGAAAGCACGGCTCGGCTTCGGCTTGCCGCATCTGGACAATCTGCTCGGCGGCGGCTTCGCGCAAGGCTCGACGACCACGCTGATCGGCCCGTCGGGCGTCGGCAAGACGCTGCTGTGCCTGCAGTTCCTCGCGGCCGGCCTCGCACGCAGCGAACGCTGCGTGTATCTCGGCTTCTACGAGGGGCCGCAGCGCCTGATCGGCAAAGCCGAAGCGGTGTCGATTCCGCTTGCCGATGCGTGGCGGGACGGCCGTCTGATCGTGCTTTGGCAGCCGGCGATCGAACTCGCCATCGACGAAATCGCGGCGAACGCGCTCGCCACCGTCAAGCAGACCGGCGCGACGCGCATCGTGATCGACGGCGTCGAGGGCTTTCGCGATTCGGCGTTGCGCACCGAGCGCTTCGGCCTGTTCCTCAATGCACTGCTGCATCAGTTGCGCGAAGCGGCCGTCACGACGCTCGTCACCGAAGAGCTGCCGCTGTACAGCGAGCCGGGCCACGCAAAGGCCGTGCGCGTGTCGGCGCTGACCGAGAACCTCGTGCTGCTGCGCTACGCCGAGACCGAAGGAGGACTGCGGCGCATGATTTCGGTGGTCAAGCAACGCGAAAGCGCGCACGACACGTCACTGCGCGAACTGTCGATTTCGTCGCAAGGACTCGACGTGATCGAGGGCTCGCCCGGCGCCGCCGGCATCCAACCGACGCCGGGCCTGTCGGCCACGCTGCAATCGCGGCGAAAAACCTAGCCGCCATGAAAACCATTCTGGTGGTGGACGACGAGTTCGACATCCTCACGGTGTGGCGGCTGCTGCTGGAACGACACGGCTATGCGGTGCGGACCGCGTCGAACGGCGCCGTCGCGCTCGAACTGGTCCGCTCGAGCCGGCCCGGCATCATCGTGTCCGATTGCATGATGCCGGTCATGTCGGGCCTCCAGCTGTGCGCGGCGCTGTACGAGGACCCGGAGCTGCGCGATATTCCGATCATCCTGTGCAGTGCCGCATCGGACATTCCGGTGCAGCCCAATCCGCACATCGCGTACGCGCGCAAGCCGCTGTCGTTCGACCAGTTGCTGGCGATGCTGGTGCGCATGGGCGGTTGACGCTGGGCTCCCTCCCTGCCTTCTCTGCCTCTTTTCCCGCTAAAAACACAGCTTGAGACGCTCGCGCGATTTGTCGAGCGTTTGCAGCGTTCTGCGATTCTCCGCGGCCTTTTACAGTACGCCATCGATCGCGCATCGACAGCAACCCGCAGCGCGACGCAACTTTCGGAGGTCGTCATGAACAGCAATCGTGGTGCGGTTCCCGCTGGCTTCTTCAGTATCGCGGTGGGCTCGTTGGCGCTGGCCAACCTGTGGCGCGTGGCAATCCGCCTGTGGCATTTGCCGGCCGTCGCCGGCAGCGTAGTGACGGTCGCGGCGCTCGCTGTCTGGGTCGTGATTCTGTTCGCGTACGCGCACAAGTGGTTCGCGCAGACCGCCGACGCGCGCGCCGAACTGGACCACCCGGTGCAGTCGTCGTTCGTCGCGCTCGCGCCGATCTCGACGCTGCTCGCCGCGCAACTGCTGCAGCCGTACGCGCACACCATCGCGCTGACGCTATACGGCATCGCGGCGCTCGCGCAACTTGGGCTCGGGGTCTATCTACATGGCCGGCTGTGGCAAGGCGGCCGCAAGCCCGAACTGACCACGCCGGCGATCTATCTGCCGACGGTCGGAGCGGGTTTCGTCGCCGCGACGAGCTCGGCCGCCTTCGGCTTCCATCAACTGGGCGAGCTGTTTTTCGGCGGCGGCGTGCTGGCATGGCTCGCGCTCGAATCGATGATCCTGCATCGCGCCGCCGTGCATGAACCGCTGCCCGAAGCGCTGCGCCCGACCCTCGGCGTGCAGCTCGCGCCGCCGGTCGTCGGGGGTGTCGCGTATCTGAGCCTCACGAGCGGCACGCCCGATCTGTTCGCCTTCGCGCTGCTCGGCTACGGCCTGTTTCAAGCGCTGATGCTGCTGCGTTTGCTGCCATGGATTCGCCAACAGGCGTTCGTGCCCGGCTACTGGGCGTTCAGCTTCGGCGTAGCGGCATTGCCGACGATGGCGCTGCGTCTCGTCGAACGCGGCGCAACGGGTCCGATCGAATTCGCGGCGCCGGTTCTATTCGTGGTGGCGAACGCGATCATCGCGATTCTGGTGGTGAAGACGCTTCAGCTGCTCGTGCAAGGCAAGCTGATCCCGCCGGTGGCGGCGGGTTCGACGGCGGCGACCGCGCCGGTCAAGCAAGCCGCGACGGCCGCGCGAATCGCCCGGGTTCAATAAGCGGCAGGCAGCGACCGAACGCGGCGGCGACGCGCAAAGCGTGCCGCCGCGTTCGCGTTTGTGTTTGCGTTCGTATCAGAAGCCGTGCATCGACACGACGATCAACGCGGCCGCGACGATCGCCACCACGTCCTCGATCAGCGCCGCAGGCGCATCGCGCCCGAACATGCTCGCGAGCGAACTGCGCACTTTCGCGCCGCCGAGCGTGCCGATAACCGCGCCTACCGCACCGATCACCGCGCCCAGCACCCCGACAATCGCGCCGCCCGCGAGGCCCCCATGCACGCCGCTGATCGCAGCGCCGCTCAGCGCACCGAGCACGACGCGCGCGCCGAACTGCAGCGGCACCTTGCGGCTCGGCGTTTCGGGCAATTGATCCGTGATCAGTTCGATGACCGCCAGCACGGTGAAGATATACGGCGTGGCCGCGGCGCCGAGGAACGCGAGCGACGTGCCTTGCAGCGGCAGCCATCCCAGGCGCGTTGCCCAGCTGACGGCGGTGGGGGCGATCATCGCGCGAAGGCCGGCGACGACGCCGATGAGCAAGGCCAGAACATACACGGACATAGCGGACTCCGATCGAGGGCACTGATGCAAGGTTGCACGAGCCGACGGTTTACCTGGACGAACGTCGGC
The DNA here is from genome assembly GCF_040948765.1 of Paraburkholderia sp. BR10923. NCBI lineage: Bacteria > Pseudomonadati > Pseudomonadota > Betaproteobacteria > Burkholderiales > Burkholderiaceae > Paraburkholderia > Paraburkholderia sp. BR10923. Next base: position 24,301 of record NZ_JBFPKO010000031.1, read on the forward strand.
AGAACATGTCGAGCATTCCATCTGGACAGTCAACTTCTCACTACCTACATCGAGGCAATCCGCGGCGGCCATTCACCGTTGCTCACAATTGCCGGCCCTTGATTGCCGACTCGCCGCCGCGCGCTCGCGCGGCGCCGGGCCTGCGATTGCCCCCGTCGATATGGCCCTAGTGTCGCACAATTCGACTGGCGAATAACAGCCAGGGAGTCGGCGAAGCGGGCCGATGGTGATAAGTTAGCCCACTCACAAGAAAATCTTGTATCTGCACCATGAGACCGTATCTCCCGCTGAACGCACTGCGCGCGTTCGAATCGTCCGCGCGGCATCTGAGCTTCACGCGCGCCGCGCAAGAGCTGAACGTGACCCAGGCCGCGGTCAGCCAGCAGGTCCGCTCGCTGGAGGAGCGGCTCGGCACCGCGCTATTCAAGCGTTTGCCGCGCGGCCTCGCGATGACCGACGAAGGGCTCGCGCTGCGGCCGGTGCTGTCCGACGCGTTCGATCGTATCGAGGCGGTGCTCAAGCAGTTCGACGGCGGGCATTTCCACGAGGTGCTGACGGTCGGTGTGGTCGGCACGTTCGCGGTCGGCTGGCTGATGCCGCGCCTGAAGTCGTTTCGCGACGCGCATCCGTTCGTCGAACTGCGGCTCCTGACCAATAACAACCTCGTCGATCTCGCGACCGAAGGCCTCGATTTCGCGATCCGTTTCGGCGACGGCACCTGGCCCGGCTCGCTCGCCACCAAGCTGCTCGACGCGCCGCTCGCGCTGCTCTGCACGCCCGAGATCGCCGCGCGCCTCACGCGGCCCGACGATCTCGCCAACGAAACGCTGCTGCGCTCGTACCGCATGGACGACTGGATGAACTGGTTCGCGGCCGCGGGCATCGCGCCGCGGGCGGTGCGCGGGCCGGTGTTCGATTCGTCGCGGCTGATGGTGGAGGCGGCGATACAGGGCGCGGGCATCGCGCTCGCGCCTGCGTTGATGTTCGAACGGGAGATCAATACCGGGCGTCTGGTGCGCCCGTTCGACGTCGAGGTGAAGGCGGGCAGCTACTGGCTGACCTGCCTGAAGGGCAAGCCCATGACGCCGGCGATGTTGCTGTTCAGTCAGTGGCTCGCCAAGGAAGCGGCCACCGCGGGTCACGCCTGAGTTGCTACGCGGCCGTACGGCCGTACCCGTTCATCGCGGGCCGCTCGGCTTGCGGCGGGAACACGTTCCACGAACCGTCGCCGTGGCGGAAGAAGAAGATCGACAGCAATCCTTCCGGCTTCAGCGCCTGCACGCATACATAGCGTTGCTGTTGTGACGCGCGATGGCAGAACCGCACGACGCGCGCGGGCATCGACGGCGTGGGCGCGAGCCATTTGTCGACGGCCCAGTGCAAGCTCTTTTCCGCGGCAACCATGATGTTCTCCTCGAATCGCCCCGTTCCCAGCGCGCCGCGTTCACGCGAATTGCGCGAGTTGCGCCGCGCGGTGATCGTTCCTCGCCCCGCTCTCGACAAACGCCTTCACGAGGCACAGCAGTGCGCGCACGCCCGTGCTCGGATGGCGCAGGCAGCAATCCACCTGATCGCTGCGGCTTTCGCCGAGCAGGCACCACGCGCAGAAGTGTTCGCAGTTGTTGGTCAGCAGGCGATAGCGGTTTTCGCCGAGGCGGGAGCGCGCGCGGCTCACTGCTTCGGCACCGACGTAGATCGCGCTCGGCGTCGCCCGAACCGACATCGAATGGCCAGCGGCGAAGCGCGCCAGTTCGACTTCCTCGACCGGGCCGCGATGCGCGGAACCCGCAAAGCCCGAGTAGTGCACGACGCGGCCGTTGCCGACATAGATGCCGTGATGTTCGTAGCCATTGCGTTGCGTAACCAGATGCGCGCCGATCGGGAGATCGATCGTCGATGATGTGGTGTCGCAAGCGGCTGCGGATTGCGGTTCGTCGTCGCGGGTATCGAGCGTTTGAGTGTTCATGGCTGGCCTCGTTCGCATTTCCAACACTGTTGCGACAGCTTTTGCATCATCCGGGCCAGTTGCCGGAAAGCCCGTGTTTACAGGCTTGACGGCCGATCGAGCGGTTTTCTGAAGAGGTAGATGTCAGTACGAGACCAACAGAAATCGCGCTGATCTGTTGGCGCGCGACGCTCATTTGCGAGCCGTGTCGCGCGCTGCTTCAGGTGAATGGAAAACGTAAGAGGACCCGCCTGAATGTGTTGGGTCCTACACCTGTTGGAGGGCGGGCTTGTTGGCAGGGAACCGACCGATTGCGTCGACCGGATTCGTGGTAAAAGCCGCGAAACGCACGCCAGTCAAAGCGCTGCGGGTTTCGCGCCGAATCCGCCCCCGATTGGCATGGCCTTTGCACCATCGGGCGCAGGGTCCATTCAGCCGCGCACATTGCACACGCGGCCAACCGGAGAACGATATGTCCTGCATCAAATTGAACGACCTCTCGCTGAACCTGGCGCTCGATCGCAAAGCGATGGCGGCGATTCGCGGTGGCGGCGGCGCGCCATGGATCTATGGCTGGATTCAGCCGTACGTGCCGCAAACGCCTAGCATTGGGCCGGTGGTCAATCTGTACGAGGTCTCCAACAACTTCTATGCTAACCAGATGATCAACCAGTTCCAGTCGGTCGACGTACGCAACACCGGCGCGAACGCGACCCTCACCGTGTCTCCGGACGCACGCAACCGAAACCAGATGGTGTAGCCGTTGTGACCTGCGAGAGCCAATTTCGCTGGACGTCGTCCGCGCGTTCCGACACGGGACGGGTCCGCGAAATCAACGAAGATGCCTGCCTCAACGAGCCCGAGGCGGGACGCTGGGCTGTCGCCGATGGGATGGGCGGTCACGCGGTCGGCGACGTTGCGAGCCGCACCGTGATCGACGCGTTGACTCAACTGGCAGCGCCGCACGGCCTCAGAATGCTGATCGCCGATGTGCGCGCGCGTCTGCAATACGCGAACCGTCAGTTGCGCGATGAAGCCGCGCGCCGCCAGGTGCAGCGCATCGGCAGCACCGTGGTCGTGCTGCTTGCCTGCGATCGCTTCTGCGGCTACGTATGGGCCGGCGACAGCCGCATCTACCTATACCGCGACGGACAGTTGCGGCAACTGACGCGCGATCATAGCCAGGTCGAGGAACTGCGCTCGCTCGGCGTCATCACCGACGAAGAGGCACGCAATCATCCGGCGCAACACATGATCACGCGCGCGGTCGGCGCAACGGATCTGCTCGAACTCGACGACGACGCGATCGAAGTCGCCGACGGCGATGTGTTCCTGTTGTGCAGCGACGGTCTGAGCAACGAACTGAGCGACGACGAAATCGCCGGCGTGCTGACCTCGGCGGAGCGTGAAAACGCATGCTGCGAACTGGTCGACCTCGCGCTCGCGCGCGGCGGACGCGACAACATCACGGCCGTGGTCGTCGAAGCGCAAGACCCGAATGCGGCGGACAAGACCTTGCTGAATCCGGCGCCTTGACGGTCTTCAGGCACGCGTTTGAGCGCGCCTTCTGTGGTTCCTTCAGTGGTCCCTTCAGTGGTCCTTCCATCAGCCTTCGTCGTCTTCCTCATCGCGCTCGTTCGTGCCGTTTTTCGTGGGCGGCGCATTGCGATTGCGGAAATCCTTCGAGTGCAGGCCATGCTTTTTCAGCAGCATCTGCAAGTGCGAGCGATTCATATCGATGCGCCGCGCCAGCTCGGCGACCGTTCCGCCGACTTCACGCAGTCCGCGTTCGAGAAACGCTTTCTCGGCGTCGTCGCTGGCCGCCCGCTTCGCGTCGCTCAACGACATCAGATTCGCGACGCTGATCGGCTGCTCGCCGCTCGCCTGCCCGCCTTCCGCCTGCGCCGCCGCTGAACCGGGTGCGGCCGGTCGCATATCGAGCGGCAAGTGCTCGACGTCGGCCATATCAGCAGCCAGACATGAGATGCGATACATCACGTTGCGCAATTCGCGGATATTGCCCGGATACGCGTAGCTCAACAGAAAGTCGCGCAAACGCGGCGTCAATCTGACCGGCCTGCGTTTCAGCGTGCCCGCCGCTTCGTCGCCGAACCACGCAATCAGCAACGGAATTTCGTCGCGCCGTTCGCGCAGCGGCGGCAGCGTCACATGAATGACGCTGAGCCGGTAGAACAGATCCTCGCGAAAACGTCCTTCCTCGCTGAGCTTGCGCAGATTGCGATTGGTCGCCGCGACGATGCGCGTATCGACCGCGATCGTTTCGTCGGAACCGACGCGTTGAATCTCGTGCGCTTCGAGCACGCGCAGCAGCTTGACCTGGCCCGCGAGCGGCAACTCGCCGATTTCGTCGAGAAAGATCGTGCCCGTGTGCGCGCTTTCGAATTTGCCCTTGCGGTCGTTCGACGCGCCGGTAAATGCGCCCTTGCGATGCCCGAAAAGCTCCGATTCCAGCAGATTGTCCGGAATCGCGCCGCAGTTCACCGAAATGAACGGCTTGTCCGCACGCGCGCCATTCGCGTGAATCACTTTCGCCATCAGCTCTTTGCCGGTGCCGCTCTCTCCATCGATCAACACCGGCAAATCGGTCGGCGCGGCTTTTTCCGCGATTTCGAGCGATTCGAGCAGCCGCGGATTGTCGCCGAACGTGCCCTCGAAAATAAAGCTCCGTTCGAGCAGCGCCTTGCGGCGCGCTCCACGCGATTGCTCCGCGCTCGTCTGCGGCTCGCCCGCGGTGGCCGCCTGCACGAAGCGCTCCTTGTGCGAAAGCTGCATCACTTCGTCGCGCAACGACGTGGCCTGCCTGAGCAGCTTGTCGATATCGGCGCGTTCGAGCCGCGACGACCAGCGCAACGTGGAGCGCAGGATCTCGATCCGCTCGATCAGTCCCGCGTACGATATCGCGGGACTCGCCTCTTCAATCTGGTCGAGTATCTTCATCATGATGCACTCAACTGTTTCTGCACGAGCTGATAGTACATGCCGCCGCGCTGGATCAGCTCCTCGTGACGGCCCTGTTCGACGATCGCGCCTTCATACAGCACGAGAATCTTGTCCGCGCGCATGATCGTGCTGAGCCGATGCGCGATGATCACCGCCGTGCGGCCCTTCAGGATGTCGTGCATATTGCCGAGAATATTGCTTTCCGATTGCGAGTCGAGCGCCGATGTCGCCTCGTCGAATACGAGCAGACGCGGATCGTGATACAACGCGCGCGCAATGCACAGCCGCTGGATCTGACCACCCGACAAGCCGATGCCGCGCTCGCCGACGACCTGCTCATAACCGAGCGGCATCTTGCTGATGAAGCCATGCGCGTCGGCCATTTTCGCGACCTCCTCGATGCGCCGGCGGTCCGGCGCGTCGTCGCCGCTCGCGATGTTCTCGGCTATCGTGCCCGAGAACAGCAGGTTGCTCTGCATCACGTAGCCGATTTGCGCGCGGAAATAAGCCTTGTCGATCACGCCGGAGTCGTAACCGTCGATCGTCATTTTCCCTTCGCTCGGCTGATAGAACCCGACCAGCAGCTTCGCGAGCGTGGTTTTTCCCGAGCCGCTGCGCCCGACGATCGCGACCAGTTCACCGGGCTTGATATCGAAGCTGATGTTCTCGAGCACATAAGCGGAATCCTCTTCGCCATAGCGGAAATAGACGTCTTGCAGACTGATTTCGCCCTGCAGTTCCGGCAGCATGACGCGGGAAGGCAGATCCTGCGGCTTCTGTTCGGGCTCGATATCGAGCACATCGCCGAGCCGTTCCATTGCGACACCCGCATCGTTGAGCATGCTCCACAAGCCGACGAGACCCATCAGCGGACTCAATACGCTGCCCATGAATGCATTGAACGCGATCAACTGGCCGATCGTCAATTCGCGTGCGAGTACCAGATTCGCGCCGACCCAAAGAATCGCAATCGTCGTGGCCGCATTCAGCAATTGGCTGCCAAAGCTGACCAGAATATTGAATGCGTGCGCGCGATACTGCAATTCGAGCGCCTTCGCGTATTTCTTTTCCCAGCGCAAGCGCACCGGCCGCTCGATGCCCATGCCCTTGACCGTCTCGACGCCGGAGAGCGCCTCCATCAGGAACGACTTCGCCTCGGTCGATGCCGTAAACACCTCGCGCGCGTAGCCCTTGATCTTCGGTGTCGCGATCACCGTGAGTCCCATGATCGGAATCACGAAAGCGATCAACACCAGTGTCATCTTCACGTTGTACACGAACATGATCGTGAAGTAGATGAAGATCATCAGCAGATTCAGCGCGGTCGTCACGGTGGATTCGGTCAGGAACGCGCGGATCGTCTGGTTCTCCTGAAAGCGCGCGAAGATATCGCCGGTCTTGCGCTTTGCGAAGAATGAGAACGGCAGCGACAACGTATGCTTGAAGAACTGCGACATCATCGCGAAATCCATGTTGCGGACCATGAAGTTCGCAAGATACGCGCGTATCGTCGACATCAGCTGTGTAAAGAGGTTGGAGATGATGAGCCCGCCGATCAGCATATGCAGCAGACTGACGTTCTGATGCACGATCACGCCGTCGAGAATGTTCTGAATGATCAGCGGTGGAATCACGCCGAGCACCTGGATCACGAAGGTCGCCAGGAACAGATAGCCGAGTATCTTGCGGTACGGCTTCAGGTATCCGATAAAACGAATCCACGGCGAGCGCTCGGCCGACATCTGCAACAGTTGCGATCCGCCGGTAAACAATAGGCAGGTGCCGCTCCAGCCGCGTTCGAAATCTTCGACGCTCAGCTTTCTGAAACCGAGTGCCGGGTCCGCCACCCAGACATACTCTTTCGACAGCCCGTACACGATCACATAGTGGTAGCCCTCCCAATGCACGATGAACGGCAGATCGAAGCCGCGCAGCGAATCGAACGTGCATTGCACCCCGCGCGTCGTGAAGCCGAGCGACTCGCCCGCGCGCGCGAGGCTGTCGAGCGTCGCACCCTGCGTCGTCACGTTCGCGAGTTCGCGCAGTTTGCCGAGCGTCATCGGAATGCCGTAATGGCGGCAGATCATCGCGAGACACGCGGCGCCGCAATCCATTTCCTCGGCCTGCTCGACGAGCGCGAAACGCCGGATGATCTTCTCGCCGAGTTCCGGCCTGCTCTGCAGGTCGAGCATCAACGGCAGCTTGCGCCGCTGTTCGAGCCGCTTTTGGCGCTGCAATTCGCGGTCGCCGTAGCGGATGCGCTCGTCGAGTACTTCGCGCAGTTTCGGATTGCGTTCGAGAATGAAATGGACGGTACGCTCGGGGATCACCAGCAGCCGCGTGTCGGTGGTCGCAACCACCGATGCCATCTGTTCCTGGCGCATCAGGCACGCCTTCTCGCCGAAGATTTCGCCTTCGCCGAGCGTCGCGAGCGTGTAGTCGTGACCCTCCTCGTGCCGCACGATGCGCACCTGGCCTTGCCGCACCACATAGAGCCGCCTGTCCTCGCGGCCGTCCTGTTTCAGAATCTCCTTGCCGGCAGCCACCCTTTTTGCGCCGACGCTGCGCACGTACTCTTCGAGTTCCGCCTTGTTCAGCTTGCCGCGCAGGTCGAACAGTTGCGCGACGAAGCCGCCGGCCGAATTGATCGCGACATAGCTGGCGACGAACGCCAGCGCGGCGGCGTTGGCCGCCATCACCGGTTCGATCGCGCTGCGCGGAATGAACAGCACTTCGGTCTTGCCGGACGAACGTACCGACGCTTCGTGAACGTACGAGCGCAACATCGCAATGTCGGCAAAGATCTCCCCCGACTTGCGCACGCCCATGCTGGTTTCCTTGCCGTGCTCCTCGGTAAAGATACGCACCGTGCCCGAGCGGATCACAAAGAGACCATCGGCCACTTCGCCAGCCGAGCACACCGTTTCGCCGAACGAATAGAACTTTGCCTGCGCGTATTCGGCAAGCCGCTCCAATTCGTCGCGCGAGAATGGCGACAGGATCTCCACCGAAGCGAGAAATTCGGCGGTGGAGGGCGCGGATGGCGCGGTCTGAGGAGCGTCCATGTATCGGTGAGCCTCGCTTTATCGGGCGCTAGTCGGGTACTAGCGCGCTTCGATCACGTGTTCCTGGGCGCGGGCGATCAGCCAGCTTTCGCGCAGCAAACGGCGGATTTCGGTCGCCACGTCGGCATCGAGCGTGGCCGGATATTTGGCCGTCACCGCGAAGATCTCGAAACATGAACGGTCGGCCGACGGAAACGGACCAAGCAGATCGCCGACCGCCGCATTGAAGATCTTCGCCTCGATATCGGGCTTCAGCGAACCGCGCAGTACCTTGCCGATCACGCCGCCGGACTCGCGCGTATCCGCAATCGAATGCTCGCGCGCCATCTCGGCGAAGGCGTCGGGGTCGTCGTGCAGGTACGAGATCATTTCCTTCGCCTTGCCTTCGCTATCGAGCACGATATGGCTGACTTCGATCGCGTCGAACTTCGGTGAATTCAACGCGAAGTAATCACGGATCGCCGCGTCGTTACCGATGTCGTCGAGCATCTTCTCCTGATAGAGCCCGTCGGTAATGAACGCCTCGAATTCGTCGAGGCTCACGTGCAGCGCGTCGAGATAATGATTCATGTCAGCCGCGCGATGCAGCCCGCGCACGCGGCGAAACTGGTCCGCGCGCTGCTGGATCTCATCGGCACTGACAGTGATGCCCTGCTTTTTCGCAGCATGGACGGTAAGCTTGTCGCGCACGATCTGCTCGATCAGGCTCTCGAACTGGCCGGTCAGTTTCAGAAGACGAATGAACTCGTCAACGTTCACGACTTCATCATCGATACGCACTATCGCGGTCATTTGTTCTGCTCCTTGCTGGGATGTTTGATTCGCGCGCTCAACCCGCCACCTCTCTGAACGGATCGAGACCGAGGTCGATCAGGCGCCGCTCCCGCACGACGATTTCCGCATTGGCGGTCATGCCGTAACGCAGTGGGTAACGCGTGCCGGCCACCTGGTAGTAATCCTTGTCGAGCGTGACGCGGCCCTCGTAGACCGGTTGCTTGTCCTGCGCGGACGGCTTCGTGGCCGGCGAGATATACGCGAGCGTGCCGCTGATCAATCCGTAGCGCTGGTAAGGAAACGCGTTGAACTTCAATTTGACCGGCAGGCCCACGTGCAGAAAGGCGCGGTCGTGTTCGGAGATTTCGATCTTCAGCACGGGCCGCGCGTCTTTTGGCGCAATACCGCCGAGCGGTGCATTCGCCTGAATCTTATCGCCGCGCTGCGTCGACGTGACGTCGGTAATCACGCCGGAAACCGGCGCCAGAATCAGCAGAAAATTGTCTTTATCGATGTTCTCGAAGCGCACGCGCGCGGCGGCTTCGGCTTCCAGACGCGCGCTTTGCAATTGCACGCGCAGTTTGTCTTCCGCATCGGTGACGTCGCGCACCGCCTGATCGTATTGCAGCTGCAGATCGGTGCTTTGCTGCCCGCTCGTCGCGAGTTGCGCATTCGCCTGCGCGTATTCATGGCTCAAGCGAAAGTCCAGCTCGGCCAGCTTCGACTGCGCGACACGGAAGGCGTTATCCGCTTCGAGCGCGGCCGTGCGTTTCTGCTCGACCTGCAATTCGGCGATGCCGCCGCCGCCCGGCTGCGCAAACAGCCGCGAATAGCGATCGAGTTCCTGGTTCGCCGCTTCGCGCGCGCGGCGCGCATTATCGAGCGAGCTGCGCGCTTCGTCGAGTTCGGCCTTCTGCCCTTCGGCAAGTTTGGTCGTGCCTTCCGAAACGCGATTCTCGTGCAGACGCTCCTCGACTTCGAGTTGCGCCTTCAACGACGCAGCCTTGCGTTCCATCAACGCCTTTTTCTCCGGAAACTGCTTCCATTCGCGTTCGGCGTCTTCGAGTTTCAGCTGCGCCTGTAACGCGTTGCTCGCAGCTTCGATCGCGCCGCGCGCATTGAGCCGCGCGAGCACGTCGCCTTTCGACACCGGCTGCCCCTCGGCGATATACAGATCCGCGAGCTCGCCGTCGATCGGCGTATAGATGCGTCGCACCTCCGATTCCGGCGACAACGTGCCGGGCGCACTGACGATCACATCCGCGCGGCCGACGAACGACCACAGCAGGCCCGACACGACGAGCGCAACCATCGCCCAGATCAGCGCGCGCGCAATCCGCACCGGCTCGGACGTCAGGATCGCGATGCCTTCGACACTATGATCTTCGAGCGCCTCCGACAACGGTCTAGGGTGAGGATCGCGTTTCACTCTGATCGCCTCCAATCAACGCGAGCTTCGCTTTCAGGAGCCCAGGGTCCAGCACCATGCGCAACTCGGTCAACGAGCGGCGCTGCAAACTCGCTTCGGCGTCGATATCCGCGAGCAGGCGATCGAAGTCGGCGGGATGATCGGCCTTCAGCTGCGTATAGATGCGCATGCCCTGCCGTGCCGCCGTCTGCGCATCGCTAAGCAGGCGCGCCTCGCTGCGAAAGCCCGGCGATATGCCGGCTTCGAGCCGCTGCGTGCCGCCGATCGGGCCGTTCGCGCGATACTCTTTCCACAGGCTTTGCGCGCGCAGCAACAGATCCTGCGCACGCGCGAGGGCATTGTCATGCAACGCGGCGACGTCTTTCTGGATCGCCTGCACGAACCACGCGTCGGTTCGCGGATCGAGGCTCGCGTAGAACGACAGCAGACGCTGGTCGTAGTCTTTGCCGCCACGCGTTTTCTGCAGATCGTTGTATTGATCGGCTAGCGCCTTCTTGTGCGCCGCTTCGGCAGCGAGCACGTCGGACCATGGGCTCGCCGGCATCGACTGCAATTCGCTGAGCGCCTGCTGCGCGTCGCCGCGCTGCCACGCGGCATCAACCGCGTCCTGACGTTGAACGATGTCCGCCGACGGCAAACGCGTCGCCGCAAGCTGCTGGAATTGCGCCTGGAAAGGCGGCGTGCTGAAGCGCGCCGTTTTCATCATCGCGAGCAATGACGTCAATTGGCGGCTCAATGCGGCATTCAGCAACGCGGTGTATTGGCGCAAATCGTCGCGCACTCTGTCGAGCCCCGCGAGCCGTGGGTAGCGCTGTGCGTAATCGTCGAATACCGGCGGCAGCGCGTCGGGTTTGTCGCGCGAGAGTTCGGTTTGGATCACGCCATTGAGCCGATCTATCGCGGCGACGTACACGGAATCGTCGCTTTCGAGCTTGCGCAGATGGCTCAGCGTGTGCGCGTAGGGCTCCGCGAAGGCCGGCACGTAGCTCGCAATCCGGTCGAGCGCGCGCTGATGACTCGTCGCGTCGTCGTCCCAGCGGTGCAGCAGACCGTTGATCGTCGCTTCGTCCGCATACATGCGGATCGGCGCGTCCACGCCGCCGCGCGCCGCGACGAAGCGTTCGAGATCGCCGACCCACTGCAATTCGCCGACCAGCGACGCGGCATCGGAGTCCGTCGCGCTCAACTTCCTCATGTTCTTCAGCAGCGCGTCGGCCTGGTCGAACTGCGCTTTTTGCACGGCTTCGATCCAGCCCGGCAAGTTCGCTTTCAGCAACGCCTCGCTGGCGAGCGCGCTGATCCTGGTATCCGCCGGGTGCGTGGCCAGATAGCCGCGCGCCATCGTCAGGGCGTTCGAGTAATCACCGTTCGCGAGCAGGCTCTTCAACTCGCGTTCCGATGAACCGTGCAGATAGAGGCCCACGCCAAGCGCGACCACGAGCGCAACACCCGCGCCGCCCCATGCCGCCGCGCGCCGCGCATTGGTGCGCTCGCCGTCGGCTAACGCCTTGTGGAGTTCGCCGGCGACCATCTTCCAGCGACGCGGCTTACTTCGTCCCGCGGGTTTGCCTTTGCCGCTTCTTTCATTCGCGCCGTCTTTCGTGTCGGCAGGGTGTACTGCCTGCGCACCCTTTGCGGCTTGCGCGCCGCTTGCCGCCCCCGCTCCATCGCGCTTCGCGCGCGCGGAGCCCGATTGCGCCGCCTCGTTCACTTCGTCTTCGCGTTGCAGTGCCGGATCGACGCAAAAGATGTCGAGAAACGAATGCGCCGCGGCGACGAAGGTCGTCTTGTCGGCATCGGCGGCACTGTCGGCAGCGGGGCGAAGAGAGAACTGGGTCACGGTGGGTTCGGTGTCGGCGGAGTTCTGTAGCGACACCCTGTAGACGAAGTGGTCGCCGCCAAATGCAACGACATCTCCGTCCACCAGCGCAAGCGCCGATTCGCCGATCCGCTGGCCATTCACGAACGTGCCGTTGGTGCTGCCGAGGTCCTCGACATAGAGCTGGCCGCCCTTCAGAAACAGGTGCGCATGGCGCCGCGAAATGTAATTGACCTGGTGCGGATAACGGTCTTTGTAGCGCGAGAAGATCTCATCCGTTTTGCTGACCAGGAACGGAAAAGCCAGCACGTCGACCGGTTGCAGACCCAGATCGTCGCGCTGCGGCACCAGCAATAGATGAGTGAGGGGAGAAGCGCTTGCGCCCGTGACGACGCGCGCGCGCGGCTCGATGCCGACGCGATAGCACAGTTCACCGCCAAAGCAGAGTTCATCGCCGCCGCGCACGCGCGCGGGAGTTTGCCGCACCGCGATGCCGTTGACCGTCGTGCCGTTCTTGCTGCCGAGATCGGCGACGTAAATCGCGCCATGCTCGATGAAAAGACGCGCATGCCGGCGCGACAGACCGGCGGTCCATTGCGCGGGATAGTCGTTGAACGGCGCTTCGCTGCGGCCGACCGCGAACAGGTTGTCGACGATGCGAATGGCGTCGAGCGCGGGGCGCTGCGCGCACGCAACCGGCGACAACACCACGTCGAAAGCAGCGTCCGCTGTCGTGCGCATTTCAGCAATCGGAGCTTCGCCGGTGGCCATTTTCTCTGGATCGCTTAAGCGTTTACCTGCCGCGGCAGGAACGCGGGGCGAACTGGACAAAGAACGACGGCCCAACGATATTGTCGCGAAGAGCCACGCAAACGCTGACCCCTAAAGGATTTTAAGTCACGCATCGAGAGTGTCAATTTGGATCTCGCCGGATGAGAAGACAGCGGATCAGTCGTCAACCGACGAAATACCCGCGTGGTACGCCAACTCGTGGATTAGCTCAATGCTTCGTTACTTTTCTTTGGCCTGCGCCTGCACGTCGACACCGGGCCATCCACCGCCGAGCGCCTTATAAAGCGTTACCGTATCGGACAGAATCAATTGGTGGTTTTCCAGCAACGCCTGTTGCGCCTGCAGCAGGGTCCGCTCGTCTTCGAACACCTCGAGTTGCGACACGACGCCAAGGTGCAGTTGCGACTGGATCTGATCCGCCACGATCTGCAAGCGCGCCACCTGCTGCTGCAATTCCTCATGCTGCGCCTTATGCGCACTCAGATTGACGAGCGCGTTCTCCACTTCCTCGAACGCTCCCATCACGGCCACCCGATATTGCTGTTCGGCGACTTTCGATTGCGCCTCGGTCACCTTCACATGAGCGCGCACGCCCGGATCGAACAGCGGAAAGTTGATGCTCGGCATCAGGCCGAACGTGAACGACTTCAGCAGCTGGTTGAGCGCATAGCTTGCCGTGCCGCCCTGAGCGGTCAGGCCGATGCTCGGCAATTGCGCGAGCTTCGACTGACCGACGAGGTCATAGGCTTCGAGCACCCTGAATTCGGCTGCCACCACGTCGGGGCGGCGCGACAGCAATTGCGCGGGCAAACCATCGGGCACGCCCGGCAATTTCACGCGCTCCTGCAAATGGCCCTGCGGCACATGGAATTCGCCGGCCGGCACGCCGAGCAACGTGCACAGTGCGTTGTCCGAGACTGCCCGCGAGCGGCGCAGATCGTAAAGATCGTTGGTCAGGCGGTTGATCTCCGCCTGCTGGCGCAACACCTGCGTTTGCGGCACGATCCCGTTGCGCGCCTGGCCTTCGTAGATCGTCAGGATTTGCTTGTTGGTGGCGATGGTCTTTTGCTGCTGGGCGATCTGGTCGTCGAATTGCAGGATCTGGAAATAGGTACTGGCCACGTTCGCGACGAGTTCGAGATACCCCGCGCGCCAATCCGCTTCGGTCGCGTGGAATTCGGCCTTTTGCGCCTGCACGCCTTTTTCGACCTTGCCCCAGATGTCGATGTCCCAGTTCACCTGCAGCGCGAGGTTGTAGGTCCTCGTCAAAGGCTGGCCGGTCGTCTTCGAATAGTCGGCGCCCGCACCGAGGTCCGCCGTCGGTAATGCGGCCGCGCCCGTCTCGCTGATCTGCGTGTGCGCGACTTCGATACGCGCGGCTAGCACCCGGATATCGAAGTTGCCGTCGATAGCCTTGTCGATCAGCGTATCCAGATACGGGTCCTGGAAGCCCTTCCACCAGTCGCGCTCGATCGTCTCCGCGGCCGATACCGGCGCGCCCTGGCGATCCGACCATGATGTCTTGGCCGGCGTGTCCGGGCGTTGATAAGCCGGCATCCTGACGTCGACGCAGGCACTCAACGCCAATGCGCACATCGTCGCGGCGCCGAGGCCGCGCAGCACGCGGCCGATGCGGCGCGGCGCCGTGGCTGCGGCGCAAACCCGCTGAAGGTCCGGCGAATCACACGACGAACCGAACGATGAATTCGGCGATGCTGACACGGTTGTCTCCAGTTGCACCCGCCTGTTTCGCGCGAGACGGCCGGTTTTTGGAGGCCGAGCCGCGTCCGCGCGGCTTCAGCGATGAAGCGGCGGAAATCTCGATGCGGGGAGCGGCGGATACGCGAAGGATGCGTGGAAAGGACGATTGAATGAATGGTCTTTTTGAGCGACGCGGCTACGCGGGCGCGCCCACGCGGCCGCTCGGGCCGCGCGTGCGAGCGCCGCTCACTTCACGTTGTTGACGTTGCTCGAGTACACGGTCGGTTCGATGTAGGTCGTCGTACCGCTGACCAGCGCCGAGTTGTTGCCATTCGCGCTCTGGATGTTCATTTCCGTGTTGATCGACTGCGTCGTGCAGATGTTCTTGATGCTGGTCGGCGCATAGACGGGCGCATAGCTGAGGTATGACGGCATCGGGCAGTAGTAGCTGTTGCCGCCGCGCACGGCGCTCATCGCCTTGCTGTCGAGTTGTTCGGTGTTGGACAGGTCCTTGATCATCAGCGTGTTCATGGCAAAACTCCTGGGAAAGGGAAAGCGCATCGTGGTGCGTCGGGTTCGAGCAACTTGTCTGCTCGGGCGCTACTGATGCATGGGCTATGCCAGGAGTGCTGCGCTTTCGTTATCCGGGTGATGACGGCCTTGCAGTAAAGGCCTGGAAGAACGCACCCGCCGTGGCGTCGCTACCAACCGGCGGAGCGGGGCTCGCGAATGGTGGATCGCAGCCAACAGCGCACGCGGCATTGTTGGTTGCATGATGACAGTCAGCGCGCGATCACCGTGATCTTCTTCGAATACACCGGCGGGTTATGCGGCATATGCATGTCGTCGCCCATCAACAGCTGCAACGTATGCCTGCCCGGCGGCAATGAAATCATCGTTTCCGTTTCGCCCGCGCCGAAATGCAGATGGTGGCGATCCGAGGGTATCTCCTGATCCAGCGGCGGCAGCTCGCTATCGATCAGAAGATGGTGGTGGCCGGTGTTCGGGTACTTCACGCCTTTCGGTGCGACGCCCATGAAGCGCAGGCCGAACCACACGCGAAACGGCTTATTGGCGGGCACCACCTGGCCATCGTTCGGATAGCCGATATACGCGTAGGCGCTGGGCGGCGACGGCGTTGCTGCCCACCCACCCTGCGGCGCTGTCGATGCCGTCAGCGCCGCCGCGACGAATGCCGCGGCCGCAATGATCTTGTTCATCAGGACTCTCCGTTCCGGCTTGACCAGTTCGAACCAACGGATCGCGTTAGTCTTTTAGCACAGTGATGGTGATCTTCTTCGAATACACCGGCGGGTTGTGCGGCACGTGATGATGGTCGCCAAGAATCAGCTGAAGCGTGTGCTTGCCGGGAGGCAACTCGATGCGCGCGTCGGTTTCGCCCGCGCCGAAATGCAGGTGCTGGCGGTCCGATGGAATCTCCTGGTCGAGCGCGGGCAAATCCGTGTCGATCAGCAGATGATGGTGGCCGGTATTCGGAAACGCGATGCCCTTCGGACACACGCCCATATTGCGCAGCCCCATGCGCACCCACAGCTTGCCGCCGTGAATCACCGCGCCATCCGACGGCCAGATGATGTACTCCTCGGCCCCCGGTGGTGACGCCGTCTGCTCGGCGCGCGCGACGCCGCCCGTTCCTATGCCGATGCACACCGCGACGAGCGTCGCGCACACCGCCGCGCGCAATCCGCCGCAATGCGCTTGTGCCGGATCACGTCTGCCGAAAAGAGAGGAAACACGGGTTCTTCGCATAGCGCACTCTCCCGAACAGGAGTCATGGCTGGGCCCGGCTATCGATGGGCATCCGGGTGTTCGAGCGGCTTGTCGCGGATTGAAACCGGTAGACAGCCACCTAGTTAAAACGGCCGTGTGAGGTGACTTTGTGAATCAGCTTAGAACTTAACTTGCTAAAAAGATACGCAATGCTCGTTAACCGTATGACGCGTTCAGGACTCCCGGACAGTTATGACGCGAAGCGCGTGCTATCGTTAATAATGAGCGCGGACAGCGCGATCGTGGTGCGCGAATGCCTGAATTCTGTCCGGTACAAACAGGATAAAACGATGTGGCGACGATTCCTGCTGGTGTGCGTGGTTGGGGCAATCCAGGCGCAGTGGGATAGCGCCGGTGCCGCGACGCAACGCGAATTCATCGAGCCGAGTGCGGCTTCGGTGACGAGTGAACCGGGGCGGCCGGCGGATACCGCTCTGCTCCTTTCACCCTTTGCTTCGTCACGCGAGGACACCCATTCGCGGCGTATCGCGCTCGTGATAGGAAATGGCGAATACGGCGACGCCACTAACCCGATCCGCGCCAACGCGCCGCGCGACGCCGAATCGATCGGCTCTGCACTCCGGGCACGTGGCTTCGAAGTCATCACGCGCACGAATGCGACGCCGCCGCAAATGCGCGCGGCGATCGACGAATTTCAACGACGTTTGAAGACAGGCGATATCGGGCTGTTCTATTTCGCCGGACACGGCATGCAGGTAGCCGGACAAACGCTGCTGTTGCCGGCGGGACTCGATGCTCGAGCCGATAACCGAGCACCGGTGTCGCTGCTGAATAACGGCGTCGAACTGAATACCGTCTTGCATGCGATGCAATCCGCTCGCGCCGGCCGGCTCAATCTGCTGATTCTCGATACCTGCCTCGACGATCCATTTAGGCCCGCCGAGATTGCGATCGACCAACCGAAGCTCGCTGCCAACACCGTGATTGCCTACGCAACCGCGCCGGGTGGTTTCGCGGCGGACGGTCCGCGGCATGGCGTCTACACCGGTGCGTTGCTGCAAGCGCTCGATGATGCCGACGCATCGTCCCAATCGCTCGCCGCGCTGTTCCGCCAAGTCGCCACCGAGGTGCGCGCCGCCACTCGCGGAGCGCAGCAGCCGTGGCTCTCCGTAGCGCGTACTTCCATTCCCACCAGTGGCGAACGCACTATTGCGTCGTCGATAACGTCGGACGATCGCGCCGTAATAGCGCGCAGTCGCGGCATCATGCCGAAGGAAAGCGGCGAACAATACGAAATCACGTTCTGGGAGTCGATCAAGGACAGCAACTACCCAGCCGATTACGAGGCTTATCTGAAGGCCTATCCGAATGGGCGCTTCGCCACACTCGCGCATGCGCGTATCGATCGATTGCGCGCGGCGGCATCGACTCCGGCGGTGAGTGGTGCGCAACCGGCCGCGCCCGCGGCGCAGAGCGGGCATGTCGCGCCACCCGCACCGCCTGCCCAGGTCGCGCATCCCGCGGCGCAAGCGAGCGCGGCCGCGCCGCCACCACCGCGCCCCGCTGCCGCGCCAGCGCCGACGCCGCCCGCCACGGCCGCCGCTGCGCCCTTCGCCGAAAAGACCGTCGCCCATCCGCCGACCGCCGGTGAAATCCGCGACTGCGCCGCCTGTCCGATCATGGTCGCCGTACCCGCCGGCTCGTTCGCAATGGGCAGCAATACCGACGACCCTTCGGAAAAGCCCGTGCATCGCGTGAGCATCGGCGCACCCTTCGCGATCGGCAAATTTCCGGTGACGGTCGAGCAATGGAATGCGTGCGTCGCCGCCGGCGCATGCCAGAAACTGACCCCGGAGAGCAATAGCATCAAGACCGCACCCGCGCGCGATCTGAGTTGGGACGACGCGCAGCAGTACGTCAAATGGCTCGCCAAAACGACCGGCAAACCGTACCGTCTGCCGACCGAAGCCGAATGGGAATACGCGGATCGCGCCGGCACCACGACCGCGTACTGGTGGGGCGATCAGATGCGCAAGGGCAACGCCAATTGCAAGGACTGCGGCGACCCGTGGCACAAGGAAGGACCGGAAAACGTCGGCACGTTCGCCGCGAATCCGCTGGGTCTGTACGACATGAACGGCGGCGTCTGGGAGTGGACCGCCGACTGCTGGCACAACTCCTATCAGGGCGCACCCGCCGACGGCCACGCATGGGACACGCCCGGCTGCGAGATGCGCGCGATTCGCGGCGGCTCATGGCGCGAAGGCGGCGACTACATGCTCAGCGCGACGCGCTTCAAATACAGCGCGGGCGTGCGTCAATCGCAGAACGGTTTTCGCGTCGTCAAGGATTTGCGCTGAGGGCCGTTTCGATTGGCTCTCTGACGGATCATGGCTTGGCGGGTTTGGTCGTAATCGGCGCGAAGTCCGCCAATAGACGATCCTGCCCGTATTGGCCGCCGATCTGCTTCAACCGCGTCTCGAGCGCGCGCAGATAATCGGCGCGCGCTTCGCTTTCCGGGCGCAGTTTGTCGAACAGCGGCACCGGGGTCACCACCAGCACCACCATCTCCGAGCCGAACGGCTTCGATACGGTCCAATCGCCCGCATTGCTGCCGATCGTGTACGGACCGCCGTTGGCCTGCATCTGGTTGTCCGGCCACAGACGGCTCGGCACCATGTGCACGACGTGGCCGTCTAACTGGTAGTAGTCGACGGTCGCGAAGGAATCGAACGGAGGCGCTTTCAGGTCGACCACCAGCGAGTCGTTCTCGGTCAGCAAACCGCTTGGCGGTCGCATATGCAGCGACGCTGCCCGTCCCGCCTGCCAGTTGCGCACCAGAAACGGCGCAAGCGTTTTGACGAAGTCGCATTTGTCGTCGGCGAGCGGCCGCACGTCGAGCGAAACCGTCTCGACGCCAGGCAGCGCCGCCAAGGTCTCCTTGAGACGCGCGGCGCCGTACCGCTGCGACAGGAAACCGCGCACCGTCAGTGCGTGGTCCTGCACTGCGCCCGATAAAGCCGAACACGGTACCCGGGCAAGCGTGGGCGTGATCGCCGCAAGCGTCAACGCGGGCTTGGGCGCGGGCGCCGGCGTCGCGGTTGCGGCCGCACCACCCGTTGTAGTGCTGCCTTCATTCGCGCCAGCCGAAGGCGCTGTCTGTGCGGCATTCGTTGCAGGCGCGACAGCGGACGCCGCAGCCGCCCGATCGACCTGATCGCCCAGCGGTCCCGCCGCCTCGGAACGCGCGGCCTGCTGCCGGTTGGACCCCGAGCGAACAGCGAACACGCCCACCGTAACCGCGCACACGACGGCCAGCGTAGCGAGCCCGGCCCATGCGAGCGACCCGGACTTCTCCGCGCGCGCTTCATTGTCGAACTCGGCGATAAAGCGCACGACGCTCGGCATCCGCGTATTGCGGTCGAACGACAACGCGGCACGCAACGCGCGCCATTGGCGCGCATCGAGATTCGGCGGACGCTGGGGCTTGAACTCGGCATTGCGCGCCTGGGTAGCCGACAGGCGATCGAACGGATGATGTCCGGTCAGCAGCTCGTAGGTGATGCAGCCAAGCGCGTAGATGTCGTCGCGCGGGTCAGGCTCGCGATGCTCGATCATCTCCGGGCTCGCATAGGCCGGCGTCAACGCGCCGAGACTGCCGGGATCGAACACGGTCGCGTCGCTCTCCTCTTCCGGCCGTTGGAATACGCGCGCGATGCCGAAGTCGATCACTTTCACTTCGGCATTGGTGGTCAGAAACACGTTCGCGGGTTTGAAATCGCAATGGACGAAGCCGCGCTCGTGCGCGTACGCGAGCGCCGCGCACATGCCGCGCACGATCGGCAGCGCGGCCCGCACCGGCATCCCCTGATATCCAGGCGTGCGCAGCAGCTGGCTGAGCGGCTTACCGCTCAGATACTCCATCGTCAGATAGACGATCGGCCCGTCGCGGTCGAAGTCGTACACGGTGATGATGTTGCGATGCGCGAGCACCTGCGCCTTGCGTGCTTCGCGCTGCAACGCGACCAGCGAATTCGGATTGCCGCGAAACTGGACGTTCAGAACCTTGATCGCGAGATAGGGCTTGCGGTCCGACGCTTCGAGCTTGCGCAGATCGAGCGCCTTGTACACGGTGCCCATGCCGCCCACGCCGAGGCACTCTTCGAGCACGAAGCGGTTGTTCAGGGTATCGCCGATGCCTTTGATGGTTTCGTGCGCGGTGCTTCCAGTGGTACTCGCGCTGCCAGCGCTGCCAGCGCTGCCAGCGCCGCCCGCGCTCGACGAACGCAGCGGCGGTAGATCGACCGTGGTCTGTATGCCGGTTTCCTCGCCACCCGCCGCGACGTTCGACACGCGCAGCAGCTCGATGCGCCGCCGCACTTCCAGATAGAGATCGTCGGGCAACGGTGACTTGTGATGCGCGGCGTACAGCGTCTCCAGCAGCCGCGTCGGACCGAGTTGCTCGGTCGCCAACGCGCTGTCGAGCTGCGCGACGAACTCGTCGCGCGACAGCTCGCCGCTCTGGAAGTCGAGAATCACACGCGCAAGGCTAGCCATTTTTGCGAAGCACCGCCGTTGCCGCTGGACCGTGTCGCATGCGACCGACGCCACGCGGGTCGATAGAGAAGCTGTCGTATCCAGTTACATGTGCCGTTTCGATACTAGCTCCCGGTCCGCGCTTTCGCAAACCAGGCAAACCAGGCATGAGCCGCGCGCCGCGCCGCATGGTGTCGCGCGCAATGTCGTGTGCGAGCCAACAGGGTCCGCCACGATGTCGGACTGCCGCCACCGCCCGGAGCGCGTCAACGCGGTTCGAGCGGACCGGAACGGCGGCCGAACCTCGCGCAAAACCCTTATACGACAAGGCTTCGTCGATTTCCTCAGGATACGTGGCCACCACTGGCACAGCCTGTGCATTAGTGATGCCCGAGCAAACGAATTGCTCGAAACCACTCGCGACACTGCGAAAACTTCCTTCAGGAGACTCACCATGAAAACGCTGATGATCAAAGACCTGTCCGTTACCGAACAACTCGACAGCAAGGCCATGAAAGCCGTCCGCGGTGGCTATGGCCCCAGCAAGTACTACAGCTTCGCCCCGGTCTATGCGCCGACGAGCATCAAGAACAGCACCACCTCGCAATTCATCGGCAACGAACTGAACTTCCAGAACGCCAACGGCAACAACGTTGCGTTCTCCGAAGGCATCGACTCGACGCTCAGCCCGTATGTCGTGTCGAGCAACTCTAACGGCCACTAATGCATGGCGCGGCGAGGCGTCCGCTGTCGCGGGCCGCTTCGCCGCAAGCCATGCATGTCCGCCTTCCATACGTTTTAGGAGAAACGCCATGTCATCCCTCATGATTCGCGATCTGCCCGGCGCGCGCGAACTCGATCGCCGGACCATGTCCGGGATCGCCGGCGGCACCGGCAGCAACGTGCCCATGCCCTCGGGCCCTGGTGGTCTCGGCAGCCTTGCCGGCATCGCCAACGTCAACGTCAATGTCAACGTCACTCAGAATCTGGCTCAACAGCAAATCGTCAATGTCGCAGCGCTCAATGACATCGGCTTTATCGGCTCGGACGTCGTGCTGCCGAAGCTGAAAGTCGATCCGATCCTGGCGGGCGCGAACCTCTCCGCCGTGTAAGCCGAGGCACCAGCGGGGGACCGGGGGTTCCTTCACTGCCGCGACAGCACCACGACCGCGCACGCCGCGAACGGATTTCCTATACTGATAGTGCGTTGAGACCGCAGTAAAACGAATAGCACACTGAACACATTCCGAGCCCGGCGGCCGGAACCCGAACGGGTCTGGCCGCCGGCGCGTTTTTCTGGAGCCGTCATGGCCAAGCTGAGCATCAAGGATCTGACCGAAAGCGTCGAACTCGACCGCGAGGCGATGGCCGCGATCGTCGGCGGCGCTCGTGTCGGCGCGCGGTCGAGTCTCGCCGCGCCGCTGGTGCCGGCCGCGACGCGCGTCGTCGAATACCCGCCGGGCTTTCCGGACGCGCATCTGCGTATCGCGGAAGCCGCTGCGCCGCGCAAAGGGCGACGCCGCTAGCATTGCTCGCGGGGGCGTTTCAGCATCACGGCACGCGCACAGGGCGCGTGCCGTTTCCGTTTGGGCTTGCGATAGAGCGTTGCACGCGTCGGTTCGCCACGCGCGACGCTGCGCTGCGCCCCAACCTTTCGCACGCGACCCGTGCGACGCGCGCAAACACTTCGACTCGAGATCGCGGTCGTATCCGGCGTGATTCAATGCGGCTATCGCGCGGATCCTTGCCAGGTTTCGCATCGCGGCCCCCGCTCCATTTTGCGGCTCACTTCCCCTACATTGGCATAGCTCTTGCAGAAATCGAGGCGGGCGCCGCACTGTGCTCGCCTTTTCACGTCAAGGAGAAATGCCATGAAAGCCACTGTGATCATCAAAGACCTGCCACCCGGCGCGCGCGAGCCATCCGACGACAAAACGCTGAGCGCCGAAAAGATGAAGACGTTGCGCGGCGGCCGATCGGTAGTCGTCAAGGTGGACGGTGGCGGCACGGGCACCGTCGACGATTGGGACATCAACACCGCGATCTTCGAAGGCCGCATCAACGGACCCTACCTTCTATAGGACGCGCGACGTGTCCACAATTGGAAAAACGGCACCCGGCTCATGTTCTGAGCGCAATGGGTGCCGTTTTAATTGACTCGCGAATCTCCGCACCGGCGTGCGCTGCCACTGTGATCCTCTTAAAGGATCGGCCCTGGGTACGCGGTTTGCTCTCTAGGGATGACCCTGCGGCCCTGTGGGCAACCTGGGTACAGCAGGTCCCCTTCAACCAGGCGGAGGTCATAACATGCTAGGAACCATTCTTCTCATCGTGCTGATTCTGCTGCTGATCGGCGCTTTTCCGGCGTGGCCGCACAGCCGGGCGTGGGGCTATGGTCCGACCGGCGGACTCGGCATCGTATTGATCGTGGTGATCGTTCTGCTGGTTGCCGGCGTGATATAGGCCACGCGTCGTGGACTGCAACACCAGGCGGGCCGCCGTCTATCCGCGCGATGTCGCGCGCCGGTAGGTGGCGGCTTCGCCTTTCGTCGTTGCCGGAGCACTCAAATGGAAAAGTTACTGGCCAATCAGGTCGCGCTGATTACCGGCGCGAGTTCGGGAATCGGCTATGGCGTCGCCAAAGCACTCGCGGATGCTGGCGCGGCGGTCGTGCTCAATTATCATTCGCACGCGCAACCTGATGAAAAGCTCGCCGACGAAATAGAAGAATCCGGTGGATCGGCAATCGCGATCCAGGCAGACGTATCCAATCCCGCTCAGGTAGCGAACCTCTTCGAGGCGAGTCGCGCGCGCTTTGGCGGCATCGATATCGTGGTCGCGAATGCCGGACTGCAGAAGGACAGCCCATTCGCCGACATGACGCTCGACGATTGGCAACTCGTGCTGTCGACGAATCTGACCGGCCAGTTTCTGACCTGCCAGGCCGCAGTAAAAGAATTCCGCCGCCGCGGCCCGACGACCGTATCGAAAGCGCTCGGCAAGATCATTTGCATGAGTTCCGTTCACGAGGTCATTCCGTGGGCGGGGCGCGTCAATTACGCCGCGTCGAAAGGCGGCGTTCAGATGTTCATGAAATCGTTGGCGCAGGAAGTGGCTCCCGAGCGCATTCGCGTCAATTCGATTGCGCCGGGCGCGATCCGTACGCGGATCAATCAGGACGCGTGGGATTCGCAAGCGGCACTCGACAAACTATTGCAGTTGATTCCCTATGGACGCGTCGGCACCGTGGAAGATATCGGCAAGGCGGCGGTGTGGCTTGCTTCCGATGAAAGCGATTACGTCGTCGGCACGACGCTGTTCGTCGATGGCGGGATGACGCTGTATCCGGGCTTCTCGAATAACGGCTAAAGAACGATACGGGCACGACATACGACACCCCTATGCATCGCAGCCTGGTGCCGTTTCGACTCAGGCACGCGGCCTGCTGACACTCCTGCGTATCCGAACTTAAATACGAAAGGAGATGACATCATGCCTTACCTGATTGGCTGGCTACTCGGCGTTCCGTTGATCGTTCTGATCATCCTGTACCTCATTTTCCATTGATATCGCGCGGTACAGACGATAAGGGTGACGTTGTCCCCGCGGCGGCGGTATGCGGCTCGTTTCGCAGTCAGCGTACCGCCGCCATCAGCGCGCCCATTCCAACCAGCAAGCTACCCATCAGGCGGTTCACGACGCGCAGCCGCGCGGGCCGCTGCAGAACCGTGCGCAGACGGTGTGAGAAGATTGCCGTCGATGCGACGCCCAACGCGAACATCAGCGCAAAAGTACTGGCCAGCAAAAAGTACTGATGATTGGCCGACCAATGCGCTTCATTCGACGAAGTACTGATGAACTGCGGAAAGAAAGACGGAAAGAACAATAGCGTTTTCGGATTCAGGCCCGACGTCGCGGAGCCGCGCCAAAACAAACCGCGTTGTCCGGCTCTCTGGGCCAGAAGCGGCGAAGCCGCGCATGCGCCGCTTCGCCATTGTTTGAAACCAAGATAAACCAGATAAATCGCGCCGGCCCAGCGCAACACGATTAGCGCGCGCTCATCGATCAGCAATAGCGAGTTCAGACACAACGCGGTAAATGCGAGTTGCAGCAATACCGCGCAGGTGCCACCCCATACACAGGGCAATGCCGCGCGCCATCCAGCGCTTAGCGCCTGACTCATCGTAAGAACATTGACCGGACCGGGCGAATAAACGAGTACGGCGGACGCGAGAAGAAACGAAACATACAACTGGATCGGCATTGGCGAATCAGCAGGCAAAAGAGAGTTGCGATAGACACATGCGGCGACATGCGTCCATGCCCGGCGAGCGCGCCTTCCTGCGTGGGTAACGCCGGAATTCGCCCGCGTGCCGCCTTACCGTGAAGGCGGCGAGACACCGAAAAAGCGGCTTTTGGCCACGGAGGATCGCCGGCGCGAGGCCTGCGGTCCGGGTGGATGTCCCGGGCATGAATGCACGTTGAAAATATACCGGGAGCCCGGCTGGATAGGCTTCTTAAACGCATCCGCTGATGCCGCCTATTCGGAACGATCTTCACCTACAATGCTGTTTCGCAAAATATTCTTCCATCGTCGTTGATGAACACCCGAAACCGCCCGCTCGACGCCCTCGATCGCAAGATCATGCGCGAGCTTCAGAAGAACGCCCGGCTCAGCAATGCGGATCTTGCCGAACTGGTCGGCATGTCGACCACCGCGTGCTGGAATCGCACGCGGCAGCTCGAAAACGAAGGGTATATCCGCGGCTATGTTGCCTTGCTCGATCAGCAGAAGCTCGGTTTCGCGGACGTCGTGCTGCTCGAGGTCACGCTGGACCGCCACGACGAAGATGCACTCGCGCGCTTCGGCGCCGAGCTCGCCACGCTCAGCGAAGTACTGGAAGCGTACCTGGTGTCCGGCGATTACGACTACCTGGTCAAGGTCGCGGTAGACGGTACCGCCGGCTACGAACGCTTCCTGCGCGAAAAGCTCTACAAGATCGCAGGCATTCGCCATAGCCGCTCGATGTTCGCGCTGCGCTGCATGAAGAGCATTCCATCGATCGCAATCTGATTGGTGATCAGACTGCGCGGTTCAATGCGCGGCACGCGAGGCGGCGATGATCGCGTCGGCCACCGCTTGCGGCTGACTCAGCATCGCGACATGGCTCGTGTCGACGCGCGTGATCTTCGCGTCGATGTGCTTCGCCATCTCCAGTTGCAAGGCCGGATCGATCATGCGGTCGCGGCCCGACACCACGAAATACGACGGCTTGTCATGCCAGGCGGCGTTCGTCACCTTGTCGTCGATACAGCCAGCGGCCCACGGCTGCTGCGTCGCCGCGATCAGGCGTTTCTGCGGCAGCGGCAGATCCTGCGCGAAGTCGTCGAGCACCGCGTGGGTCGATAGCGTCAGATAGCCGGCCGAGTCCTTGCGCAACTCGCTAGCCCAGACCGGAGCGGGTTTGTCTTTCGTGATGTCGGCGATGGACTGGCGGTTGTCCGGCGCAAATGCCGCGATGTATACGAGGCTCTTCACCTTGTCGTCGTTGCCCGCTTCGCTAACCACCACGCCGCCCCATGAATGGCCGACCAGAATCACAGGTCCGTTCTGCTGCGCGATCACGCGCCGGGTTGCCGCCACGTCGTCGGCGAGCGAACTCAGTGGATTCTGCACGGCCACGACATGCAGGCCGCGCGCTTCGAGCAACGGGATCACTTTGTCCCAGCTCGACCCGTCAGCGAAGGCGCCATGAACGAGCACGACGTTCTTGCCATTCAGGTCGTCGGGCGGCGCAGCCTGCGCGAACTCCGGGGCCTGCAATGCGAACAGTCCGCCCAGCAACAGAACGGAACCGAGAATTTTTTTCAGCAACGTGGTCATCGTTTTTATCTCGTCAGGTGGGTTAAACAAGGCGTCCGCGCGTCGACATGAATCGATGCGCGCGGACGGCTTGCTCATTTGTGTCGATCACGAATGCGCGTAGATGGAACCGAGGCCGACGACGTTGGAGCCGTCATATACGCGATCCGCCGCCGCATGCTTCATCGGCACGTGCGAGCCCGAAGCCGAACTGCCGTTCGCGACGCCGCCGTAGGCGGTAGCGTCCTTGCCCGCGCTGACACGCGCTTCTGCTGCCTCGATGTTCCGCGGGTATTGCGCGTTGTCACTAGCCGGGTTGTAGCCGGCCTTTTCCAATTGAACCAGCTCCGCACGAACTTCAGCACGAGTGAGCGCCTGTTGCGGTTGCGATTGCGATTGCGCGAACGAAACAACGGGAGCAGCGACGAGTGCAGCGACGATCAGCGATTGGACGAGTTTCATGAGTCTTCTCCGGGGTATCAGAACATTCAGCGATCAACGAATCAGGAGTGCGCGTAGATCGAGCCAAGGCCGACAACGTTCGAGCCGTCGTTGGCTCCATGCGCAGCCGCATGCTTCATCGGCAGATGCGAGCTGGAAGCCGAGCTTCCATTCTCGACACCGCCGTAAGCGGTAGCGTCCTTGCTGGCGCTGACCCGCGCTTCTGCTGCCTCGATGTTCTGCGGGTATTCCGCGTTGTCACTAGCCGGGCTATAGCCGGCCTTCTGCAACTGGACCACCTGCGCGCGAACTTCAGCGCGAGTGAGCGCCTGTTGCGGTTGCGATTGCGCGAACGAAACAGCAGGAGCGGCGACGAGTGCGGCGACGAGCAGCGATTGAACGAGTTTCATGAGTCTTCTCCGGGTATCAAACCATCAGGGATAAGGATTGAGCGGAACACAAAGCCATCAATGCAGATACACTGTCATGCCCCGCCTGATTCACACGCAACGTTGTGAATCAACCTTGCGTGAAGACATTAGAACGCTCCAACGTATCTGCAATGTTTTCGTCACCCCCCATTTCTGCAAGCGTGTTTGTCTGCGTACGCCGTTGATACATTGCGATACAAAACCCCGCTTCCGAACATGCGGCGCAGTGCCAGCGTCGCATGCGTCTTGCGAGTTGCGCGCGTGCTGCAAATGGCCCGCCCATGAAAAAACCCCGGCAGCCGTGCGTTCGACTGCTGGGGGTTCCGTTCAGAAGAGAGAAGCCGGCGAGCGCCGGCTCGATCAAAGGCGCGTGACGTCGAGAATCGCATCCGCAAAAGCTTTCGGCGCTTCCTGCGGCAGGTTGTGGCCGATGCCGCCGCTGACGTTGCGGTGCTGATACCTGCCGGTAAACTTCTTCGCGTATGCAGCGGGCTCGGGATGCGCGGCGCCATTCGCATCGCCTTCGAGCGTGATGGTCGGCACCGCGATCGTCGGTCCGGTGGCGAGGCGCTTTTCGAGTTCGTCGTATTGCGGCTCGCCCTGCGCGAGTCCAAGACGCCAGCGGTAGTTGTGAATCACCACGGCAACATGGTCCGGGTTATTGAACGATTCGGCGGAGCGCTCGAACGTGGGATCGTCGAAATTCCATTTCGGTGAGGCCGTATGCCAGATCAGCTTGTTAAAGTCATGACGGTTCGCTTCATAACCCGCGCGGCCACGCTCGGTGGCGAAATAGAACTGATACCACCACGCGAGCTCGGCCTTCGGCGGCAACGGCGCGCGGTTAGCCTCCTGGCTGCCGATCAGATATCCACTCACCGACACCATCGCCTTCACGCGTTGCGGCCACAGCGCCGCGACGATGTTCACCGTGCGCGCGCCCCAGTCGAAGCCGCCGAGCACGGCCTTGTCGATTTTCAGCGCGTCCATCAGGTTGATGATGTCGACCGCGACCACTGCCTGTTGGCCGTTGCGCGGCGTATCCGCCGACAGAAAACGCGTGCCGCCGTAGCCGCGCAGGTAAGGCACGATCACTCGATAACCGGCCGCCGTCAGCAACGGCGTTACTTCGGCAAAGCTGTAGATGTCATAAGGCCAGCCATGCAGGAGAATGACCACCGGTCCGTTCTGCGGGCCCGCTTCCGCATAGCTGATGCTCAGCGTGCCCGCATTGATCGAGCGAATGTTCTCGAACGACGCCACGTGCGCAACTGCTTTCGCATTGCCGGCCGTGTCGGCCGATTGCGCATGCGCGAGCCCGCTCAGCCCCAATTCGAGCAGGCTGATACCCGCAACCGCCGTTCCGAGAAAGCGGCGGCGACGGCTATTGATCTGATCCGACATGGTTGTTCTCCTTCAAGCAAGGCTTGGATACGGAATTGATCGGGTCCGCTCGCGTGCGATATCGCGCAGCCCCCCGCTTGAGATGAATGGTGACAGCGCAGGCCGCCGTCACCAAGAGCAACTAAGTTCACGCATCGTTGCTTTACGGGCAACGCATCAATCGTAGTCGACTAATCACATGCAGGACGCGCTGATCACGCATTCCACCAGCGCTGCAGCCACCGCAGCGCGCATCGACTCGTCAGCCGGTTTGTGTCGCAATGTATCTACGCCGTGCGCGGACACACAACATTGCAACCGCGCCCGATCGCCGACATAAACCAGATACGCGTGGGCGTTCCAATACGGTCATCCCAGCCAACGGAACGCCCATCATGCACAGTACCCTCGAAACTCCGCTCGCCCTGCTCGCCGGGTTGCTGACGATTGCCTCTCCCTGCGTGCTGCCGGTGATGCCGATCCTGCTCGGCACTTCCGTCGAACAACCGAGCCGTACGCGGCCACTCTTCATCGTTGCCGGCTTCATTCTGACCTTCGCGTCTTTCGCGCTGCTATTGGGCGCTGTGTCGAGCACCGTGCACGTCGCGCAACAGGTACTGCGCAATACCGGCATCGCGTTGCTCGCACTGTCCGGACTTCTGCGTATCTGGCCGCGCCCCTACGACTGGCTCGTCGCGCAACTGCAAGGACCGCTCGACCGGATCGGCGCGGCCATTGCGCCGGGCACTCAGCCGGGCAGCGGCAACGCGGGTGGATTCGTGCTCGGCATGTCCCTCGGCGCGGTATGGACGCCCTGCGCCGGCCCCGTGCTCGCGTCGATTCTCGTGCTCGTCGTTAAGGCTCAGGACCTCGGTTGGTCGGCCCTGCTGCTCACGCTGTATGCGATCGGCGCAGCGATTCCAATGCTCGCGATCATCTATGGCGGACATTACGTGACGCGTCATGTACGTGTCGTCTCGCGTCACGCAGAGCGTCTGCAACAGGTATTCGGCGTACTGGTGATGCTGACCGCACTCGCCATCTATTTGCAGTACGACGTGCTGCTGTACGCGCGGCTCGCCGGCCTTTTCCCCTCACTCAAAGGACTCTGACATGACTACCCGATTGAAAAGCTTCGCACTGTCCACCGCGTTTGCCGCCTGCGCGTTGATCACGGCGAGTACGGCCGCGATCGCCGCGCCGCAGGAAAGCGGGCCGCCCGCACCCGAGCTCACAGGCATCACGCAATGGCTCAATAGCGAGCCGCTCAAATTGCAGCAGTTGCGCGGCAAAGTAGTACTCGTCGACTTCTGGACCTATAGCTGCATCAATTGCGCCAACACGCTGCCTTACGTGAAAAGCTGGAACCAGAAGTACAAGGATCAGGGGCTCACGGTGATCGGCGTGCATACGCCCGAATATCCGTTCGAACGCGACACCGGCAATGTGAAGACCGCGCTCAAGCGGCTCGGCATCACCTATCCGGTTGCGCAGGACAACCAGTACGCGACCTGGAATGCGTATAACAACCAGTACTGGCCCGCCTTCTATTTGATCGACAAGCAAGGTCATATCGTCTACTCGCACTTTGGAGAAGGCGACTATGCGCAGACCGAAGCCAGGATTCAGGCGCTGCTCGCGCAGAAGACCTGACGAAGCGATCCGTCGGGATGACGCTGATCCCCGACGATCAGACTATATCGAGCTGTGATCGCACGAGCCCGCCTGACCCGAACCGTGCGGGTCAGGCGGGCTTCTCTTCGTCCACGAAACCCTGCACGAGCGTACTCGTCGAGACTTTTCCAATGGTACTATCGGCTGTCATTGCCTTCATTGTCCTTCTGGCCATCGATCTGCGCATGACCTCTTCTCAGGAGAACCAACCCATGTCAGTACCGTCGCGGCTGTACAAAGTGGTTATTGGTAGCTTGCTCGTGCTGGGAACAATGGGCGCTCACGCGGCCATCAACCTTGGATTCCTGAGCGATACGCCGATCAGTCTGATGCGGCAAGCGGACATCGCGTCGATCCAGTCCGCAGTGAATCAGGCGCTCGATACCAAGCAGGATGGCGAATCACTCGACTGGACGAACGACGCTACGCGCAACAGGCCTCGTGTCCACGCGACCATCACACCCTCACACACGGTCAAGGAAGAGGCGCGAACATGCCGGGTCGCGGCAATCGACCTCAGTGCAAGAGGACAAACGATGCATCTCACTCCGCGATTCTGTCGGTCCGGTTCGGACAATTGGGAATTTCAGCGCCGGCACTGAATACTCGAAGATTGCGCATCGACCCGTTAGGCGGCCCTGCCGCGCTACGCCAGTTCGTCGCATCGCGGCCTTAGTTCGACCGATCATTTCCGCACTCGGCTCCCGCATTTGCCATCATCGTTCGCAGCAGATACTCTGTGCTGGCTTGACTCTCACGTCGCCAATTGTGAACTGTAGTCAGACGGCGGCTTTGATGCACCGTGGTCCACGTAATGGGGTGAGCTATGCCTTCAGGAAAGTATCTTGGCAATAAAATAGTCAGTCCATCTTCCTCATGTCTTTGTGACAAGTCACAAGTGCAATATGCAAACCGCCGTATTAGCGCCGACCTGTCGCGCCGCGGTTTTGTCACTGGTCTCGCCGCCTCGATGCTGAGTCTCGTAATGCCCGGGCTCAGCAATGCCCAAACCACCGTGCCGCCAGCACCGCCCGCGAAGCCGGTGCTGTTCACGAACTTCCGTTTGTTCGATGGCAAGTCGTCGACGTTGCGTGACGGCCTCTATATGGTTGTCGAGGGTGACAGCATCAGCCAGTTGGGTCGAGGTCAACCGGCTTCGAGCGACGGCAAAACGCTGGTCGATTGCGGTGGCAAGGTGATGATGCCCGGCATGATCGACATGCACTGGCATGCGCTGCTCGCGGCGGTGCCGGTTCAGGTCATCCTTCAATCGGACATTTCACTCGTTCATATCGCGGCAAGCGCTGAAGCGGAACGCACGCTACTGCGCGGCTTCACGACGATCCGCGACGCGGGCGGCCCGTCATTCGCGCTGAAGCAGGCAATCGATAGCGGCATGATTTCCGGACCGCGCATCTATCCGTCCGGCGCGATGATCACGACCACCGGCGGTCACGGCGATTTCCGCGCACTGACCGATCTGCCGCGCACCAGCAGCCAGGTCACCCAATTGGAGCGGGACGGTGGCTTCGCAATCGCCGACACCGAAGACGAAGTCCGCTTGCGCGTGCGCGAGCAGTTCATCCAGGGCGCGACGCAGATCAAACTGGTCGGCTCGGGTGGCGTATCGACGCCGCGCAGTCCGCTCGACATGCTCACCTTTACCGAAAAGCAGTTGCGCGCGGCCGTCGAAACAGCGGCCGACTGGGGCACCTATGTCCTCACGCATGCGTACATGCCAGAAGCGGTTCAGCGCTCCGTTGCGGCGGGCGTGCAGTGCGTCGAGCACGGTCATCTGATGGACGACAAGACTGCGGCGTTGATGGCGAAGAACGGCACGTGGTTGAGCACGCAGCCGTTCGTCAACGAAGACGACGTGGGCCCGCTCGCCCCACAGAGCCGCGAGAAATTTCTCGAAGTGATTGCGGGCACCGATCGCGCTTTCAAACTCGCGCGCAAGCATGGCATCAAGGTCGCATTCGGCACGGACCTGATCTTTTCGCAGACCGTGGCCGCAGGGCAAGGCAGGATGCTCACGCATATGAAGCGGTGGTACAACGGAGCCGAGGCATTGACCATCGCAACGGGCACCAATGGACAACTACTCGCGCTGTCCGGGCACCGCAATCCGTATCCGCGCAAGCTCGGCGTACTCGAAGAAGGTGCATACGCCGATCTGCTTCTCGTCGATGGCAATCCGCTCGAGAATCTCGACCTGATGGCTAACCCGGAGCAGAACCTGCGGATCGTGATGAAGGATGGAAAGTTCTACAAGAACACGCTGAAAGCGTAATCGGCAATACAAGCGGGCGCGCAACTTCGCGCGCCCGCGATCGCTACGACGTCACACTATTTAGCCGTGCCCCTGCAGACGGATGTCGCGCGACGATGCGCCGACGTACACCGTGCTGCCCGGCACATAGAGCCAACGGTTGTTCGTGGTATCCCACACGCTCTGCATGCGCTGCGTCACGACCACGTGCACGCGACGCGATTCGCCCGGGTTCAGACCAACCTTGTCCCAGCCGACGAGACGCCGCGGCGGCTCACCCTGATACGGCACGCCGAGGTACACCTGCGGCACTTCGGCACCGGCGACGCGCCCATCGTTACGCACGTTGAACGACACATCGATCAGACCGCCCGGCAGATGCTGAACCGATAGACCCGAGTACGCGAAGTGCGTGTACGACAGGCCGTAGCCGAACTCGAACATCGGCGTGATGTTCTGCGAGTCGTACCAGCGATAGCCCATATCGAGCTTCTCGGAGTACACCGGGTTCGCCGCAAACGCGCCATTCGTGCCCCACGTCGGCGTGTCCTGGTCGTGCACCGGGAACGTGACGGGCAGCTTGCCGGAAGGATTGACCTTGCCGAACAGCACGTTCGCAATCGCGTTGCCGCCACCTTCGCCCGGATACCATGCTTCGACGATCGCCGACACGCTGTCCTTCCACGGCATCAGCACAGGGTTGCCGCTTTCGACGACGACGATCGTATGCGGATTGGCCGCCGCAACCGCTTCGACGAGTGCATCCTGGTTGGTCGGATTCGCGAGGCCCAGGCTCGGCAGATCGCCGATATCCTCGCCGGCCGGCTGCGCGACCACGACGATCGCGACGTCGGAGTTCGCGGCCAGCGTTGCTGCCTGGGTGATCTGCTGCTGCGTATAGGCGGCAAACGGCGACTGCTGATCGCTGTTGCCGGCGAAGGTCACCGTGGCCTGCGGCGCGAGCGCCTTGATCGCCGACACGATCGGGGTGTTCAGCTTCAGCCACGGGTTGGTCCACCAGCTGCAGCCCGTCTCGGTGCCGAACGTCAAGCCGCCGCAACCGGCGAACGCGCCCGTCACCGGATCGCGGGTGTTGCCCGAACCGCCGCCCGTCAACACCGCCGCGTCAGCGTGCCCGCCGATCACCGCGATACGCGACAGCGAACCGGCGGACAGCGGCAACTGATTGCCAGCGTTCGTCAGCAGTACCATCGACTGCTCTTCGACCGACTGCGTGAAGGCTCTCGCGGCCGAGAAGTCGATGGTCGCGCCACCCTTCGGCGGATCGTCCATCACGCCCGTGCGGATCATCACGTACAGCTTGCGCTCGACCATGTCGTCGAGGCGCGCGGTCGACACCGAGCCGTTCGCGATTGCCTGCTTGACCAGCGTGGGCGTCAGATAGACGGTCGAACCGACGTCCTCTTCTTCGTCGAGACCGGCATTGATCGCGGAGGCAGTGCTATGCGTCGCGCCCCAGTCCGACTGCACCTGACCTTCGAAGTGCCAGTCGTTCTTCAGTACGTCGTTGAGGATGTGCGAGTTCTCGCAGGCATAGGTGCCGTTGACCTCGTTGTAGCTGCACATCACGCTGCCCGGCTGCGCGCGGCGCGCGGCGATTTCGAACGGCAGCAGATAGAGCTCGCGCATCGTGCGCTCGTCGATCTGGCTGTTGCCGCCGCCGCGGTTGTGTTCCTGCTCGTTGCCCATGTAGTGCTTGATCGTCGCGATGACCTTCTGGCTTTGCGTGCCGTCGGTGCGTTCGGCGAGCATCTCACCGGCGAGCACCGGATCTTCGCCGAGATACTCGAAGAGCCGGCCACCGCGCGGCTCACGCGCGAGGTTGGTGCCACCGCCGAGGCCCATGCCGAAGCCCTGCTGACGCAACTGAATCGCGATCTGCTTGCCGAAGTTCCACGACAGCGCGCGGTCCCAGCTCGCCGCCACCGCGAGCGTCGCCGGGAAGGTCGTCGATGGCTGGTTGGTGCTGCCCGAACCGGTGGCTGAGTCGACCATGTTCAGGTCGGGAATGCCGAGACGCGGCACGCCCTGAATGTAGCCCGCGCCGCCGCCCGGCACGGCGGACATCGCGTACTCCGAATGAATGAACTGCAGTTTTTCGTCGATCGTCATCTTGTTGACGAGCGTTTCCGCGCGCCGATGCGCGGCCGCCGACGCGAACGCGTTCAGCACCGTCGACATGGGTGCGAAGTCGAGACCAGGAGTGGGCATTTCCGCGTGCGCAGCAGCGCTCACGGCCGCCGCTATCGCGACGGCCGGCCATAGTTTCTTCTGCATAGGTGTCTCTCCGAAATTGTGCTCTTCTTGGGACAACGGAGCGCGTCGAGTGGGTGGAAAGCGGACGCGAAAACAGGCATGCAGCGATGACTGCAAACGTTTGCCTGTTGGAAGAAGAATCGGGGCAACTGGATGGGCTGTAGCGACTCTCCGTGGTGAGTAATGTAAGAATGTAGTCTGACTACAGCATCGGTAGTTCTACTAATGCCCGCAATTTTATGCGTAATGGGGCGTAAAGCCTTTTCTTACATAATTCAATTGAAAGTTAATGAATCAAGTTGAATAGCGCGCCAGCAATTTCTTTCCGGTCTTTTATTGGAAATTCGGCCGGAGAAAATATTCCTGATGTTGGCCGCCCAATTTCGCCGGGCGGAATCCGCATCCTTGCAAATGCCTCAGCTTCGAATTGCTCGAGCGGACTCGTATCGATTACATAACGACGCACCACGTAATCATTGAAATCCCGTTGAGAAGCCCCCCAAAAAAAACGGGCAGGATGTTCGCACATCCCGCCCGGTTCCGCTTCTTTCGTTAGTCTATCCGTGTGCCGTTCTCCAGTTTAGAAGACGAAGCCGGCGCCGGCGCCGACGGCGAACGAACCCGCGGTGGTGGTCGAGCCCGAAGCCTTGATGATCCATTTGCCGTTACGCGTGAACGTCGACAAACCGACGGCAACTGCGGATTGGCCTGCATACGTTCCGCCTGCGACGGCTACGATGCTCTTGCCCGCGGCAGGAGCCTGGGGCAGATTGGCCGTGGCGATCGCCGCTGCCGAGCCGGAATATGACTTCTTCGCGATACTGTCGATCGTGCTGTTCAAGTCGTTGAACCGCATGTCGGTGTAGTTGTTGGCCTGCTGCACGCCCTGCGCAACCGAGCTGTTCATCTGACCGACATTGACCGCGTCCGTGTCCGCCGTACCCGCTGCAACGTTGGTGATCTGACGCTGCTGCGTGGCCGAAC
>NZ_JBFPKO010000032.1:0-60156 GCF_040948765.1 Paraburkholderia sp. BR10923
TGTTCATCAGGGTCAGGTACGGAGCGGCGAAGTACCACTCTTCATCCGATACATCCGTTGGGTAAGGCCTGCGATTTTTCATTCCGCCAGGATACCAGGTCCGACATAAAGTGCCTAACACCCTCTAGAAATGCTGTCGGGCAGGCTGGATTCTACGACCACCGTGATCCTACTAGGAACACGCCGAGGCGATGCTACGGTCCGCTTGCGACCGGCCCCCTTCCTGTCCCTGCCAGCCGCGTCAACTATGCAGGGTGACGGGACTTACCGCCCAATCGCTCGCGCCACCGCACGAGTCTCCGAGTCACTTGAATCAAGCCGGCGACATCGGCTCAGGCCGCGCGCTGGCGGCGCAAGCGTTGAGCACCATCACGCAGGCACAGTCGCATTGATACCCCGCTCCTTGCGATCTTCGTCGCTTCGCACCCCCGACTCAAGGCCGAAGTCTTCGACCCGAATAGGCCAGACAGCTGCTCGTGCTCTTGCTCCTTGCGTTGGGGCACCGTGTTCCTAATAGGAACACGCAGCTCGTGACCAATCCCGCGGTCCGTAGAACCGCGGTCCGGGTGAGTCTCAGCCGCCGCTTTTTCCCAGCCTTCGCGCGACACCACAGTGCGCTTTCCCTGTGTAATCTATGATGTGTTACTAGACGAACACACGGGAAGAGCTGACGGGGTCTCATTCCGCGCGCTCGTCGGGGTAGGTGAAACCGCGACCCCCTAGTGAAATGACTCGCCGACCGAGCAGGGCGACCTGTGAACGTAGGCGGACAGACGTACCCCTTTCATTGCCGGACTCCGAGCAGCGTGTCCTAGTAGGACACGGTCAAGGGTAAGCTCGGTGCCATGCCATGCCGTCGACAAAAGATGCGACCTTGGCCCATCTCTATCTCACCCTATTGGGCACCTTCGCAGTAAAACCCCACCGTTGCGAGCGACGTCGGAAGCGTGCGGCCGCTCATTAATTTTCGGTGCGCCTGATGGCGTCGCAGCGCTGGTCGACCGGACGGGCAGCTCGCCCCTTTACGCCCGTGCAATGTGTTCCTACCCGCAACGCGCACATCCGAAAACCAACGCGATCCCAGACCTGCTGCGCCTAGAGACCAGAACCCGTGTTCCTAGTAGGAACAGATTGCGTCACCTCGTTTCGGCGTCGGTGGTGTCCGGCGCCGTACCTGGCGTTACCACACGCCCCGCTGATTGCTCGATTCGATAGGGCGGAGCCTGTCACAACAGTATTACTACGTGAACACACAAAAAAAACCCTCCGAAGAGGGGACTTCGCGTTCGCTCGCTACGATTACGGGATATCAGCGAACAGCTCATTTATCACCGACCGGATGCGTTCCTCCTGTGCCTCGGTCAAGATGGCGCTCTTCAGCTTGACGGTGAAACTCACCGAATCCTTCGTTATGCTGCCCGCGTGAGCCTTACCTGCATAGACCTTATGAATGTCTCGATTCGTGGTCGGCGGCGCGGCTCCGCGTCGGAGCATGGACCCCTCGAGAAGCTTCGCAAATTTGCTCTGCTCAAGGCTACCGCTCACCAGCTGCTTCCAAAGATCCGCCGCGACTTCGGACGCCGACTGACCGAATTTCTTGAGCACTGTGTTCGTGTCGCTCGCGGCGTTACCGCTAAAGAGTCCAGGGCTCCGCTCCAGGTCTTCGAGCATGAACGTCGGAAGGTTCTCGAACGCCATGTAGCGGTAGAGCGAGCTGCGGCTAAGGCCCATCGCTTCCGCCATTTTCTTCCGGTCCGGAAACTCCTTTTCGGCCCGACGCATCGCCTTCCCGATCTCGTAGTCGGTTAGGTCTTCCCGGCTAATATTCTCGGTCAGCGCCATGACGGCCATATCGGCGTCCGTGACATCGACAATAATGACCTTGATGTCTTCGAGTTCAAGCAACTGATGTGCGCGCCAACGACGCTCACCAGCAATCAGCTCAAAGTACTCTTCGCCGTCCTGCAACGTAATGCGACGGACCAGTACCGGCTGCATCAATCCTACTTCCCTGATGCTCTCCGCAAGCTCCCGAAGTTTGGCTTCGACGAATCGGGTTCGAGGCTGCCAGGGATTTGGTCGAACCTTGGCGACAGGGACAACGCTCTGCGCCCCTTGCGCTTCGAGTTCTGCAATGCGCTGCTCAGCCTGATTCAGCTTGGTCATCAAGCCAATGCCTGTTTTGGGCCGGTTGTTGTCCCCTGTCGGCTCTTCAATGTGTCTTTCCGCGGCCGGCACCAAATTCTGCGTGTTTGCCTTAAGGCGCTCGCGCATGTTCATTCTGTTGTCCCCCACTTGTTGGCGTAAAAATCGTCCATCCAGCGACAATACTCTTCAAGAGGTTCGCGAATACGGGCAAGCGTCTTGTTGCCGCCCTCCCATTTCGATACATCGAACACCGTCGATAACCCCACCGCGCCTGTGCTCATCACCGAGCTTGCCGGCACTTCGGTCTGGCTCATCCAGTGGCCATATGCCGCCTGCACCCAGCTGCGAACGATCGGGGCCGAGGAGGTCGAACTGTTGTCAACGCGCGAAAGCAGAATACTGACGAAGTCGAACTTCTTTTCGCTGTCGCCGCCTTCTCTGAACGCCGGCGTCATGTCGTTGAAGAGGCTCCAGAACGAGACCGAACTAATGAAGTCCAGACTTTCCGGAACCAGAGGCATCACCATGCTGTCCGCCGCCATTAGCCCATTGATAGTGAGATACGAGAGCGACGGCGCCGTATCGAGAATGATGTAGTCGTACTTCCTGCGCAGCGGCGCCAAGCCGTCACGAAGAATGGACCAGAACTTGTATCCCTTAACTGTTTTTACTTGCGAGGGAATCCAGAACTCAGCCGCGAAAAGCGTTGGGTGGGCTGGAATGACATCAATCCCGTCCCAGTACGTCGGCTGCACAACGTCTTCGAGCTCGGCCTCGTTCGGTTGGTAAATGAAAGGAAGTACTGTATCGTCCTCGCCCAACATCTTCTCTGCATACAGGCCGCACAGCTCAGTGAGCGACGCCTGCGGATCCAGGTCAACCAGCAATACCTTGCGCCCGCGCAGGCTGAGCCCTTGCGCAATGCACATGGTGGTGGTGGTCTTGCAACTGCCCCCCTTGAAGTTCGAGGTGACAACAATTCGTCCCGCTGCTTCGCCTTTCTCCAGCAGCGGTGACTTCTTGATCGGAGAGACTTGCTGGACCCATGCCCGCGTCTCGGCAAGGCTGAAATTGCGGATCCGGCCATTGCCCTGGACCTCTCCTTGCGGGAGCGTGCTGCCCTCCCGGGTCGCTAGGTAGTGAAGCCTCGCGCGGTCGATGGCGCACATCTCCGCCACCTGGGTAGACGTGAATGTCGGGGCATGCTTCCGCGGATTGGGCGTCAGAATGTCCTTCCTCAGGTCGCGGGTTAGCTGATCGAGTTTCTTCGAAAGTTCTTCCACGCCGTCAAGAGTGACGGTTCTATTGAGTTCTGGAAATTCACTCTTCACTAGCATATTCGACGCTCCCATCGAAATTCTTGATGTTGCGTAGAATAAGCGATCGAGGGGAAAACTTCATCCTTTACTTTAAGTTTTTCGAAAAAATCGACGCGTCAGAACGCGCTGTAAAGGCTTGGGAAGATCCCGCCGATGGCTCAGCAACGACGGAATGGTGATCCCCGCCAGCAGCCCATAACCCCCCTCGCTGGAGGGGACCGAAAATCAAACGGTTGTGTAAGGCGGTTGTAGTCGCAGAAATGGCGTATTCAAAAGAGCAAGTCTTCGTTCGGTGAGCTTCCAACGGACCCGCGGTTCCCCCGATCTACGCTTCGATAGAAGGGCAAAGACACTAAGATTGTGGCTCCAAAACGTTCGCCTGACTCAAGGTCACCAGGATTGTGCGATCTTCCGAACACGGGGAAGGCAAAGTCACCGAAATTGTTGGCTTCAGCCATTTTGCAGGCTATCTTAAATGGCGGTAACCCGCTAAGGCCTACAATTTTTGTGACCTTTCTCGGCCCAGAGAACGCGCAAACGTCCATGCTCGCGGCTTTTCTGCAAACATAGGGTGCCCTGCCAACAATTTCGGTGACTTTTCCTGGCGCATCATAGGCGCTCCTACAATTCTGGTGACTTTGCCGCCGGAGCTCAATGGGCGCCAGCAACCGCTCGCAAGAGGCCCCTGACCCATTGCAATTCCCAACCGCGTCAATAGCTTAGCGTGCATTCGCCACGGCAATCTCTATTCCCCGACTCCACTCCGATCGCCGGGGCTGCCGAGCGGCGCCGAGCGGACCTCGAAGCGGCAGATCTCCACAGTTTCGGTGACCTTTTCCAAGACCATGTCTCACGTCGCGATCCTACAATTTCGGTGACTTTGCCAAGTTAAGGGCACTCAAGCGCACGGACGGATCTGCAATCTTCGTGACCTTGCCACGCCAGACATGAGCGGCACTGTCGCGAAGCCTTGCCGCAACAGGGGTCTTGGCGTACGGAGTGTGCGCTGGCGCAAACAATTTTGGTGACCTTGCCGGGGCCCAAACTGCCCGAGACCAGCCTCCGGCAGGCCTGCCACGTCCCCCCCAACAATTTTGGTGACCTTCGCCACAAATCCGGTGACCTTTCGATATCCGCGCCCGGCTCTTGAGACAAATTGAGTGACCTATCTGCACCGAACGATGACTTTGCCGCACAATCCCGGTGACCAACCGAGCCGCTGATGTGACCTTTCCAAGCTAAGTTCTTGATTTTATTGCAGTGCGTTATCACTAGTATGTTGGTTTAGTTTTCTTAAAGACACTAACTACCAAACCAAACCGCCGCGAAGTTCGCTCGGCCAAACACATACTCACAATCGCGATTGCTAACGCCGGTCTCTTGAAAACGGGGGGACTGAAAGGTCACCAAAATTGTGCTCCTCCCGCCGGCAACCCACGGTATTTGTCGGCGCTCGGCTCCGTTTGTCTGCCACCTCCACTGCTGCAGAACGCGTATGTTGCGACGGGAACAACTTTCTATCAGGCAAAGTCACCGAAATTGTTTTGACATTTCGACCTTACCAGGTCACGCTCCGGCCCAGACCAACTGGAGAGGGTATGGATAGCGCGGCGCATCAACTGGCTCTGGCCTTGTTTGAAGACTACACGGCCAGAGGCGAAAGCATTGTTGCGGCACCCCATGATCTGGGCTTCCGGCGAAGCAACGCTTTCGTCAAGATCGTCGAC
Source organism: Paraburkholderia sp. BR10923 (assembly GCF_040948765.1). Classification (NCBI taxonomy): domain Bacteria; kingdom Pseudomonadati; phylum Pseudomonadota; class Betaproteobacteria; order Burkholderiales; family Burkholderiaceae; genus Paraburkholderia; species Paraburkholderia sp. BR10923. The sequence goes on from NZ_JBFPKO010000032.1 coordinate 5,195, forward strand.
CTTAGCCTCGCGGCCCGCCGTCTTGTCGATGTTGCGTACTTCCTGGTCGCAGACGACCCTGAAATCCGCAAGGAGTATCGCGTCGATTTTGGGCTCTTCAAATGGTTGATGTGCACCACGAGCGAAAACCGGCGGCACCTCACCAAGCTAATTCGCGAAGCCCAGAAAGCCGCGATCGAGTTGACCGAAATCGACGTCGCGGACCCCACTAAAGAGCGCTGGGGTTCTGTCCCTTTGATGGGCTCGGCATTTGTTGACGACGGTGAGTTCACCTTTGAATTGGCGGAGCGGCTTCAACGAGCCATAAAAAATCCCAGTGCATCGCACTTCCTGAGTCTGCGCTACGTTTTCAAGTCTATTCACTCGAAGGTTCTTTACGACCGGCTCCAGCCATACATGGCAGACGGCGTGACGCCATGGTTCGAGGTCACCGCCATGCGCGCCTTGATGGGTTGCGAGACCAAGACCTACGACCTCTTCAAGCACTTCCGCAGCAAGGTGCTCGAGATCGCGATGACTGAGATCCTGGAAGTTACGGGCATTCGTATCGACATGCTTACGCAAAACGTTCCGGGGTCCAAGCGCATCGGCCAACTACGCTTCAGGTTGCAGGGACAGCGCCAAGGCGATGAGCAAAAAACAGCGCTCGTCGTGCTTAAATCCCTTTACGACACGCTGCGCAAGGAGTTCGCGCTCAACAGGGCGGAGTTCAACGAGATCATTGCCAATCGTTCGACGTACACCGATGACCGCATCAACCAAGCCATCGAATACACGCGACATATGGCTGCCCGGGGGAAGGTTAAAGTGCGCGCAGGCGGTTATTTCATGAAGGCGTTACGCGAGGACTACCTGCTGGGCACCATCGACAAGGACATCCATCAGCAGGCTCTGGCGCTTGAGTCCACTCAGCAGGTAGCGCAGCAGGACGCCGACACACGTGAAGCCCAACTGAGCGCCGCGGCCAACGACAAAAAGCAGAAGGAAGTGGCACTTGGCTGGGACCACTACAACACGCTCGCTCAGGAAGAACAGGCAAATGTGGCCGCAGAGTTCGCGACAAGCCCCGGCGCAATACTCATTGCGAAAGTGATTAAGGCGGAGCCGAAGGACCTGCTCGCGCAACTTACAGATCCCAAGGTGTACAGCGCATTCGGCTCCTTCGTTGCCGGCAAGATATCGCGGAAGGCGAAGGCTGCGCGAGTGTCTAAAGCGGTCGTTGTTGACGAGGCGTGAACCTGCAGTAGGAACCTGCTGTGTGCCCGCTTACCGACAAAGTATAGGGCCCGCGACCGATGTTCGTTTCTCCAGACAGGGTTGCATAGGAGGAATGCGGCTTCGCTCGGTCAATCAAATGCGCCCGCACAGATTTCAAGTGAGTTCAGCTGCGCGTCGCAGCCTTCTTAGGTGCAGAGAGAGCTCCTGCCCGGTGCTTCCGGTTGTAGGTCGCAAGCAACGCGTTGAGGATCGCTTCCAGTTCTACAATCCGCGTGGCGATCTGCTCGTAATTTGGCACGTCGAGGCGTAAATATTTTTTACCGGGAATGATCCTTACCCGCACGCCTTCGCGCACGACTGGCTTTCCAGTGGTAAGCACAGCAAACACTTCTTCAAGCGAACAATTCGCAGTGACGTGCGCAGTTCGACGAGTAAGTTCGGGTTCGCCAAGCTGGCGAGTGAGCGTTTGAAGCGTCTGAATATTTCTAAAAGATAACTTTCTATTCCTGAATACTTCAAGCACGGCTTCAGGAAGTCGTGCAGCACCTACCATCCTCGACACTTGCGGATACGAGATGTTCAGTTCGATGGCAATGGCTCGCAAGCTCGGCCACAGCCCCTGTTCAAGTACTGAGAGATAGAACTCACCAATGGCGATTACGGAAGCCCGTCTTGCGCGCAACTGCTCGTGCAACGCGATGGCGGCTTCGCGGCGAAGTGTCATGTCGTTGTTGTATTCCATGTTCTTAGCCTGCTCGTTAGGAACCGATCTATCTGAGACAGCAGCAATTGGATGCTGAAGGCGTTGTGAGTTACCCGTTTCGTTGCACCAGTGAAAGAGGTGTCTGAGCCGGCTCAGACACCTGTCTTCAACACGCGCATGCAAAAACTGAAATGCGTTTGGGAATAAGGCATTGAAAATAAGTGGAAAACTGCGCACACAACCAATCTGACTTCGTCGGGCAAACCGGACCGCCGACTGTGAAACGCGTGAAACAGTCGATGGGAAGATGCTACCTCCTTACAGGACAACCGATTTCCCCAAAAGCTCACGAATTTCTGCGTCATTTCACCTTAGGTCTCTGAGCCGGCTCGGCCGTCCGTGAACCTCTGGGGCCGCGCCGAAAAGCGGCGATAAATCGCATCTCTTTCGCATGATCGGCTTCCACCCTGGGCTGATTCAATTGAGTCGGCCCAAATGGATCGACCGTCATGCCCCTGTTCCGCAGCAAGAAGCAAATCGCCCTTTCCACCGCGCCTGGCGGTTACTCAAACGATGACCCTGAGAAGATCATCTTCGACATGGGTGCCCGTCTGCGTACCGAAGCCAATCACTGGAAGACGTTCTGTTTCATCCTGGCCTTTATCGCTGGGGGCGCGGTCTATACGCGGAATCCCCCCCCGTCGGTCGTCAAGGCATATGGCGTTTCGTCCGACGTCAACGGCCACGCAGTAGTCGCCCAACTGGCCGCATACAAGCCCGACGACCAGGCAATCCGCACTTCGCTTCGGGAAGCCGTTGAGCGCTGGTTCACGATCGAACCGGTCCTCACAGACGATATCCAGACGTCCCGCATGGCAAAGAACATCAACGGCATCAAAGCCATGATGGTTGGCAATGCGCGCAATCAGTTCGGCGACTGGGTCAAAAGCGACGCTCCATTCCAGGCAATCACCCTGAATCCGAAGCTGGTTCGGGAGGTACGCGTCACAAACGTTGCACTGCTTGAAGACTCGACCGGCGTCGTGGAATTCACAACCAGCACGACGCAGTCGCCTACCGACAGGCCTGTCGTCCAGAAATACGCCCTGACGATCCGCTATCAGATCGTCCCACCGACTTCCGAAGACGCACTCGGTTCGAATCCATTCGGAATGTTCTATCCGTTGTTCTCGATCCAAAAAACTCAATGATGATCGCCTCCCGCACGCTCGCTTTGTGGGCGGCCGCTTTCGCATGCGCGGCTGCCGTTTGCCCGGCTGTGAATGCAGCGAAGAAGGGCGTCGTGGCCCCGGCCGCTTCGTTTGACCTCGCCACGGCAATGAGCGACCCGATGAGCCCGGTGAATCCCTATAACGCCGGTTCGGACCCGATCACCATGCCGGGCGATGCTCGGATGGTCGTGTTTCCCTATAGCCGCGATCAGATCTACCGGATCATGACCGCGCCGCTGAAGAACACAACGATTGAGCTGGCGAAGGGCGAGCGCGTGACGACCGATCCAGCTATGGGTGACTCGATACAGTGGGTCATCGACACGGACGGCGAGAATCACCTCTTCGTGAAGCCAGTCAAACCCGGCCTCGTCAACACCCTTCACCTGACCACCAACCTGCGCGAGTACGACATGACGCTCGTGTCGTCGCCGATGGGCGGCCTGTTTTATCAGACTGTGCGCTTCAGCTACCCCGGCTCTGTCATGGCGAAGGTCCGCGCGCGCGAACAAGCGGGCGTTGGCCCCGAGGGCCACGGTGACGATTCCGAGGGCCGGACGGATTCGAGCCCAATTGGCGTCTCGCCCGACAAACTCAACTTCGACTATACAGTCTCCGGTTCGGCGTCGTTCCGTCCCGAGACCGTGTTCGATGACGGCAAGTCGGTATGGCTGCGCCTGCCCGCCAATGCACCGTTTGCCGTGCCCCTCGTCAAGGATCACGGGGATGTCGTGAGCCCGAACTTCATTCGGCGCGGCCAGTACATCGTCGTGCAGGAGATAGCCAACCAGATCGTGCTGCGCGCCCCGAATGAGGAAGTGACGATCAAGCGCGGCCGTGCAGGCCTGTTTGGCTTCTGAGGGGCGAGATGAACTCACCGACCGATCAGCAGAACAATCCGCACGCAAGTCTTTTCAAGGGGAAGTCGCCCCGCAACGCACTGTTTGCGGTGGGCGGCGTCGCCGCAGTCGTGATCGGAGCACTCGGCTTCTACTACCAGGTGAAAGAGAGCGCCAAGGTTGACGAACAGGCGGCGCTGCAGAAAAAGGCGAAGGCTGCTGAAGTCGTCGACAAGTCGAACAACACGCAGGACCTCAACAAGACGATCGACGACCAGTTGAGCGAGGCGCGCAAGATGGCGGCCTCCGAAGCGCGCGCGGCGGCCGCCGCACGCTCGTCCTCGCCCGCGGCTACGTCGAATATGGTGAATGTCGCGCCTGCGCTAACCGCCGATGGTTTTATCAACGATCAGCAGACCAGGCAGATTAAGGCTGACGCCGACACGGACGCGATCTTCGCGTCGCCGATCTTCAAACCGGGCCTGAAGGTCAAGGATACGGCGCGTGCGTCTACGACGCCCAACCCGTTGCCGGGAGTGCTCACGCCCGCTCAGGTCGCGGCCCAGCAGGCTGCCGCGCAACAGGCGGCGGGAGGGTCGGTCGCCGAACGACTCGCGTCGGCCTTCGCGGCCGCAGGAGCAGGACAGCCGCAGTCGCCGCGTCCATATTCGGGCCAGGACCACGATGCCACCTTCATCAGGAATGTGTCGGCGCAGTCCGGTAGCGACCAGGATTTTCCGCGCGCCGGTTTTGTGGGCAAGGCGCATGGCTGCGTGCTTTCGCCTCCCCACCACATCGGCGTGCTCTCGACAGAGCGACTTAATTCCGATCGTCCCGGCACAGCCTCACTGATCGTCGAAAAGGATGTGTACGACAGCATCCGTGGCGACTGCCTGATGATCCCTAAGGGCAGCTTCATCACGGCACCGTATAGCTCTGACATTCAGCCGGGCCAGGAAAGCATTCTCGTAGCTGCGACGGAGTTGCGCCTGCCGAATGGCAAGCATGTCCCGCTCTTCGGCGCGCAGGGTGCGGATGGCGACGGTTCGGCTGGCTTCTCGGGCGATGTCAACAACCACTTCTTCAAGATTTTCGGGACGTCCTTTCTCGTCGCGATCCTTCTGCACAAGTACGACGGTGGCGAAACCTCCACCACCACGGGTCCGCTTGGTGTTACCCAGGTCGGCAGTACGGCGGGCCAGGTTGCCGCCACGACGGCCCAGTCAGTGCTTGAACGATACAAGAACATCCCGCCGACCATTACATCGGACCCAGGTGAGCGCCGTTTCATGCTCAAGGTCAATCGAGACATTGTGCTGGAGCCGTATCGCGATGAGTAAGCCGCTCGATAAACGTATTGCTATCGGCGGAATGGTTGTTGCGCTGGTCGCGTACCTTCACGGCGCCCAGGCTGCGACGATCGCTGAAGTGATCAGCCCGACAAGCGTTGTTCTGGCCGATGGCAACGCCCGCGCGCTCGCTTCGTTTGATGGTAAGCCCGTGTTCTGGTGCGGGCTGCAGGTGTTCGAAAAATGGGCGACGCCGCTGGTGGGTCAATCCGTGGCGAGCGATCCGGATACGGGTATCACCGTGTCGGTCGACTCGCGCGACGTCTCGCTCGAGCGGTTGCTCGTCGCGAAAGGCTGGCTGCAGCCAACCGTACTGGACGATGACGCCCAGGCCGCGATTGCCGAGGGCCGCGGCGGCTGGGCGTGCGCGAGTGCGACAGCTCCGTTTGAGCTGATGCATAGAAGCGTCGATCCGAAGATACTCGCGGGCATCGCCTTGAACGAGTCCGGTCTAAACGGGCGGGCCTGGCCCTGGACGCTGAACATCGCGGGGCGGGGCTTCTTCTTCAAGACCCGTGCGGATGCTTATCGCATTGTCCAGTCGCTGATCGCACGCGGCCGCAGCGACTTCGACGTAGGCGTAATGCAGATCAACTGGGCGTACCACGCGCGCCGTTTCGCATCGCCGTGGGACGCGTTGTCTCCGGCCACCAGCATCCGCGTTGCTGAGGACATTCTCAACGAGAACTACAGCAAGACGCACTCCGTCGCGAAGGCGATTGCCTATTACCACAGCGCCAATCCGGCTCCGGGGCAGGCGTATCTCGCGCGTTTCGCGCGGCACCTCAACCAGATCCAGGCCGGCCTATGAAACTCAACGTTTCCCGAACTGCTCTTGCCTGTCTCGCGCTGTTCGGCGCTATCACGGTCCATGCGGCGAACACTGACCCATTCGATTTCGATTACGAGATTGCAGGTGGTATCGCAGAACGTCCTGCGCTCATCTTCAACGACGGATCGAAGACTTACATCCAGCCTCGCGCGGGTCAGGTTATTTCCGCAGTCGGTGGCCATGCGGAAGGACCCTATGTCGTGGTCGATGGAACGCCCGAAACGATCACGTACACGGTAGCTGGCCGTCCTGCCAGTGCGCGCTGGACGAAGGCGAACACGTTCATCGGCGGCGGAGCGCGTGGCGCGCTCGCGGCGCTGCGCGACGATCAGCCCGCTGGCTTCGATGGCTTCACCAATCGCCTCGTTCTCATCGGCACACATGGTGCGCTTGAACCGGTCCGCGCGCTCAAGGCAAGCATGCCCGTGGCCAGCTTCGTGAAGGCGTTGGCTCCGCAGGGCTGGACCGGGTCTGCACAGAAGGATGTGGACATCACCGACGCAAGCGCCTTTGCCACGCGTGCGGGCGAGAACTGGATGCAGGCGCTCGATCGCCTGATGACGCAGACCGGACTGTATGCGGACGTCGACTTCACGTCGCGACACATCCGCCTGCACCGCGATGCGCCGAAGTCAGGCGCGCTCAATTATGCCGCTGGCGAGAAACCGCAAGCCGATGCGGTTGCGCAGACCGTGGCTGCGAGACCAGAGGAAGCGGCACCGACCGCTGCGCCCGCATCCCTGCTGGCCGAATACTTTGGCGCGCAGGCGATCCGCGACGGCGACGACACGCATACACAGATCCGCTTCGCGTCGAAGCCCACGGGGGAGCTGACGTTCAGAACGCCCGAAGGCCGTTCGCTGCATCCGAAGTGGGATGCCGGTACGAACGTGATGACCATCGAGCGCGCCGAGCGCATGGTCGTGTCAGACGGCACGAAGACGGTCGAGCTCGCGCGTTCCGCGGGGACCGTCTATGACTTCGACACCACAAGCCCCGCGCATCTCGAGGCTGTGTTCGACCGCGACGGCCACACGTATTTCAAGTTCGCCGAGTCCGTAGTGCAGATCCATGTAGCAGACGTGAAGCACCTGGGTTCGGGCGAGCAGAAGGGCCGGTACTACATGTTCAACGGCACGGCCGAACAGTTCATCGTCACCGCGGATGGCAATACCGTGAATGTCACCCGTCGCCACGATGTGAAGTACTTCGAGCGTGCCGCTCCGGGCTCCCGGCCTGAGCCGACGGCACCTGCAACGGCGGTGGCGAAATCGTGATGCACGGTGCGCGCATTTCCATTGTTTCCGTGGTCAGCGCGGTGCTGCTTGGCTGTGCCTTCGTTGCGCGCGCTGACTGCCTTGATGACGCTGCTGCCTACCGGCACGTCAGCGCACAACTGGTCCGCGCGATCGCACAGCACGAATCCGGCATGCGGCCGAACGCAGTGAACGTGAACAGCAACGGGACCGAAGACATCGGCCTGATGCAGATCAACTCATCGTGGCTACCCAGGCTTGCCCGGTATGGCATTCGCCGGGAGCACCTTTTCAACGCCTGCGTGAACGCCTACGTCGGTACGTGGATTCTGGCCTCGAACATCAGACAGTTCGGGCCGACCTGGAAAGCCGTGGGTGCCTATAACGCGGTTTCGACCCAGAAGCAGCTGATCTATGCCAACGCAATCTATCGCCGCCTGCAGCGGCAGGGGCAATAACGAATGAACGTTACCATCGAACGCAATGAACGGGTGCGCGTGATCGCGCGTATCCTGGCTGCACTGGTGCTAGTGGGCGCATCAGACTGGAGCCACGCCGCAATCGACCCGGACCAGTCGCACGTTGCGGCCCCCGCCGGCGACGGATGGCAGATCCTCGCGGCAGTCCCGTCGTCTCGCGCGACAACTGCGATTTCTGCACCAGCACCCGCGCCCGCGCCCGCACTCGCACTTGCACCAGCACCAGCACCAGCACCAGCACCCGCAGTGGTTGCTGCACCCGTTGCGCGGACGGCATTGGATGCCTCGTCCTCACCGATCGCAACAGGTGTTGCCTCGGTGGTTCTGCCGGGCACACCGACAGCACCGGCTGCCACGCTGACGCTTTCCGTCTCGCCGCAGGACCTCAATCTGCGCAACGCGCTCGACCGCTGGTTGCAGACTCAGGGCTGGCAACTTGCGTGGAAGATCGATGACGATCTACCGCTCGAATTCAATGCGACTTTCTCAGGCGACTTCACGTCTGTCCTCACGCAGGTCATGCAGGCGACCAATCACATGCGCGTGCCCACGCGCGTCTGCCGTCACACGAACAACGTCATCCGCGTCATCGCGCGCGCGGCCAACTGCCAGGACTAACTCCATGCGTCACGCATCCATTATCAAAACTGGCCTTTCCGTCGCCTGCTCGCTGATGATCGCAGGTTGCGCGGTCAATCAGAGCGACATCAACGCGGCCTACGACGCGGCTCATCGCACCGGGAGCGATGCGATGGCCAATCTGCCCGGTTCGATGGCGCTGGTGGAAGATGTGCCGACAGCGTTCCTCGGCGACCGGCTTGTGCCCGTCGCGTATGAAGCGACGCTGCCCGCCACCTTCCGCGAGAAGAAGGTGACGATGCCTGCGAACATCGGTATCAGGCAGATTTCGACCCTGATCTCGGGCGCAACCGGTTATCCGGTCCATCTGAGCCCCGACGTGTTCGTGCCGCGCAGTTCGCTGGTGCCGCGAGAGTCAGCGGGCGGCAAGGGCACAACGACAGGATTGAACGGCAACGCCTATGAAGAGCCTGTCTACGGCCAGGTTTTCACGGGCTATGCCGGCGCGTATCTGACACGCATGACCGAAGACCTCGGTCTCGACTGGTCGTTCGACGGCTCGACCATCAACATCACGCGCTTTGTCACGCGCATGTATCAGATCGCCGCGATCCCGGGCAAGGTGTCGATCAAGTCGACCATGTCCAAGGGCATGGACACCTCGACGGGCAACCAGGCGAACGGCACCGGTGGATCGGGCGGCAATACGGGATCTTTTGCGGCACAGACGTCGACGGGGCGGGAAGGGGATTTCGACCAGATCAAGGCGATCAGCGATGCACTCGATAAGCTGCGCTCGCCAATGGGCCGTGTGACCGTGAACCCGCAAAGCCGCCTCGTGATGGTCTACGACACGCGTGAGGCGGCTGACCGCATGGGCAAGCTGCTTGCGCAGGAAAACGCCGTCTCGACGCGCCAGGTGATGTTGCGCGTGCGTACGCTGCAGATCGCGCTGAACAACGGCAGTCAGGCGGGCGTGAATGCCGACGTGGTGTTCAACTATATCCAGGGCGGTCTTGCCAAGTATGCGGTCAGCTTCACCTCACCCACGTCGCTCTCGTCGGGCGGGGGTACGGTCGGCCTGTCAGTGCTGCAACCGAATGCGCCGTTCTCCGGCACGAACGCCGTCATCAATGCGCTGAACCAGTATGGCCGCACGGTGCAGGACAACACGCAGACGAAGATGACGCTCAACGGCCTGCCCGTTTCGATCGCGTCGTTCCAGAGCGATGACTATCTGCGCTCGACCTCGCCGTCTGCGGGGAGCCTCAACGCCACGTCCGGTGGGGTGCCGGGTCTCACGCCGGGGACTGTGACCACAGGTGACTTCGTCAACATCCTGCCGGCGGTCAACGACCATAACCAGATCATCCTGTCGTACTGGGCCGACAGTTCGAAGCTCAATGGTCCCTTCACGTCGGCGTCGGTCGGCTCTGGCCAGACGCTGCAACAGATCCAGCTTGCGCACACGACAGGCAGCAAGGAGGACCAGACGATCGCGCTGTCTGATGGTCAGACGGTGGTGCTCTACGGTCAGATAACGGACCTTGCGAACAGCACGATGAATGGCGGTATCGCGGGTATCACGGGTCTGTGGAACAAGTCGAAGACCTTCCAGGTGATCATGCTGACGGCTACGGTCGTCCCGTCGATGTGAGCACGGGCATGCACATTACCGATCCGCTGCCGCGCGAGAAGAACGCGCGTCTGGTCTTCGGACTGGACTGGCGCGCGTATCCCGCAAAACAGATGCGCGCCGAGCGCCGCCGATACGCCGATGATTTCGGCGCGACGCACTACATCGAATACAAGGTCGGCAAGGACGCCATCGGTGGTTTCTGCGCACCTGAGACGGGTGAGATCAAGGGCGCGCGCCTGTATTCGGGAGCGGCGCGGATCGCCCAGCACGAACGTGTGAAGGGAAGGGCTGCCGTACTCGTCATGCTGCAGGATGACCAGCGCGTGCATGTCGTCTTCGTGGTGCGCGGTGTCGTACGCAGCGACGAGGTTCTCACGGTACCGAAGGCGCACGAAAGGCGTCTGACGATCGAGCAGGAATGCCTGCGGTTGAATCTGGCGCTGACCACGCTCGGTTCCGGCCAGGCCGTGGGAGACGTGGACGAGAGCTTCGGCGCGGCAGCGCTGCTTGACGATCGCAAGACTGGCCGCATCGCGAAAGTACCGGTCAACCTGCCGACACTCGTGCCGGTGCTGGTGATTGCCGCGGCCGTTGTATTCGGTGGCATCCAGCTGCTGGACCTGCTCAATCCTCCTGCACCGCCTGCGCCAAAAGAGCCGTCGCTGGAAGATCGATATGAGGCGCTTGTGCGTCAGACCTTCGCGGCAAAGATGCCGCGCGCCAATCTGCTCGCGCCAGCGCTTCTTTCCACGCTTGGCAACAGCGAATCAGTCGTGGCGGGCTGGGTCTTTGAGAAGGCAGTGTGCGCGACGCAGGGCTATTGCGCCATGACCCTTCGCCGATACGGCGGGAGTTTTGAGGACCTCCGCCAGGCGGCGCCCGAGGCGATGCGTCCGCTGCGCTTTGATGCGGATGGTCTGCATGCCGGAGCGCGCGGTCCGCTGGTGCCGGGCGTCGCGTTCGTGACAGCCAGCGACAAGAAGGCATGGCCGACCGAGCAGGGACTGATCGACGCCCTGCAGACACCACCGCAGAAGCTTTCGACCAAACCATTCGAGCTGATCAGTTACGGGTACACGGTTCACATCGAACCTGCGAAGCCGTTACTCGCGATCCCGCCGGGCGCAACCGGCCCGCGGCCCGCGCAGATGATTCGTGTCGGCACATGGGAGATCAATGGCTTTCGCTGGCAATCGCCGTTGCTCGCGAAGCTGCCATCGAACATGACGCTCGACTCCATGACTGTGGAGTTGAAGCTGAACGAACAGGGTGCAACAGGGAAGGCGAACGGCGGTGCAGGCGACCAGGGCGGAATCCATTTCACAGCGAAGGGCAAATACTATGTTCTCGAATAAACGGCTGACGGCGATTGCCAGTGCATTGACGCTGATCACCGGTGCTGCGCAGGCGCAACAGACGAAGCCGGCTTCGTCGCACATGCAGACGGCGAGCGTGCGCGTCCCCTCGGCCAGTCTCGACATGGGTTCGCCCGGGTCGCCAGGCGCTGCTTCGCCCTCCGCGGCTTCTCAACCGGTTTCGCAACCCGTCTCGCAACCCGTCTCGCAACCCGTCTCGCAACCCGTCTCGCAACCGGCAGCGCAGGCGTTACCGGCTCCCGCTGCGCCGCACCTGTCGATCGACGAGATCGACCAGATTACCCGTTCGAAAATTGCACGGCAGCTTGCCGGCGATGGCGGGCCGCAGGGTACTGCTGTCACGCTCAACGCGCCTGCGCCTTCGACAGTGCCCGTCACTGCGCAGGTCATCAGGGCGACACCGCCGGCTTCCCACACGGAACCGGTGCGATTCGTTGGCGCTTTCAGCGATACGAGCGGAACGTCGGTGCTGTACGACTACCGCAACGCCTCCTATCCCGCGCATGTCGGCGTGAAGCTGCTCAATGGCTGGACCGTGAAGCGGGTTGATGGATTCGTCGTCACTGTCACCGATGGCAAGCGTACCTGGACCGAAACCATCAGCGGCGGCACGGCCAATACGTCCGACAACGCGCAGCAGCCGGGCAGTCCGACGCGAACGCTGAGTGATCTCGGCGGTCCGCTGCCTTCCTCCTTTCCTCTTTCCGCTGCCGCACGATAAACGATGAGCCTCTTCAACGGTATTGAAAAAGACGAGCCGTCCTCGCGCGGCATTCTTGGGCGGTTCCGCGCACTTCGCGCCGGGTTCACTGACGAATCCCCCGCGTCGATGCCTATCGCGGGTGCAGGCCGCAAGGAGGACACGAATCGCGAGCCGCGCTTCATGCGTAGGGACAAGCCACTCAAGGCAGAACCTGTAGACACGAAGCCGGGCCAGCCCATGACGTTGGGCATGCGGCTGAGAATGGGCGACGTCACTGACGTCGACGCCAATGAAGGCGACTCGTACGTGAGCGCCGGCGGTGATCCGTCACAACCCGAAGCGACGGCGCACCAGGCGCACGTTGAGCCGGCGGCTCATCACCCGGCTGAAAGGCAAGGGGTCGCGGAGGACGTCGCTGAAGCGATGCGCAATGCTGGTCCCGAATCAGCGATGGCGTCCAGCATGGTGGAGCGTCCCCTTGCTGAGCCCGCCGTGCAAAGGATGGAAGCGCATGACGTTGCACCGCGGGCAGTGCCGCCCACAGGGTCCGCCGACGAGGCACATGACGTGCACGAACTCCATGCACAAGCTGACGTGGTGTCGCAGCAGGCGGAGTTCCTGCCGTCAGGCCTGCCGCAACTGGTGGCCGCCGACGCACTGGGTTTCAAGCGCATCCTCAGTGAGCGCGGCCAGGATGCAACCCTGCGCATTACCGATGCGGCGCGCCGCGAGTTTGTGGCGGTCGAAGTGCAAGCGGGGATGGCGATCATCATCACGACTCGCACGTTCCACGAGTCCGCGCTGTATCCGACGTATGTGATGGATCTCGAGCGCGCCGACATCAAGGTGCATGAAGAGATGATCGCGACCGACGCGGTGATTGCCGCGATCTACGCGAGCGAGCGCAACCGCTCGGCGGCCATCCTTCCCGAAAGTTCGCGTGCGATCGGCACATTTCGCGACGTGGCCGAAGCCGCACACGCCTATGGCGCCGGCGATATTCACTTCGAGTACCGCGACTTCAACGACGATGTCGAAGTCCGGTTCCGCGTGAACGGCGACCTCTACACGTACCGCAAGCTGCCCAAGGCGCTGGTGCGTCGCGCGCTCTCGGCCGCCTATCAGGATCTCGTCGCGCGTAACACCAACTCGGGCGAGACGTTCCAGCCCACGGCGTCGCAGTCGGCGATGATCCCGCTCGTTGTGCAGTCCGACATCGTCAATATCCGCTGGCAGAGCTCGCCGCTCGTTGGCGGTTTCGATGTGGGCCTGCGCCTGCTCGACGGCAACTTCCGCAACCTCAAGGTGCTGATGCCGGAACAGATGGGGCTGCAGACGTCCCAGTTGCGCATCGTTCAGGCGCTGGGCAACGTCAGCGGCGGTGTCACGGTCCTGACCGGCGAGACGGGCTCGGCCAAGTCCACGTTGCTGCGCGCGATGTCCTTCATGCTCGCGTCTCGTGACCTGCGCAAGCAGTTCGCAGTCAATGAACCGTCCGAGTATCCGCAGCCGTGGCTCTCGGACATTTCGATTCCGCGTCGTCCCGATGAGACCGACGAAGAAGCGAACCGCAAGTGCGCCGAGGTGATCCGAACGCTGATGCGGATGGACCCGGACGATGTGACGGTCGGGGAGATCCGCGATCGTGTTGTCGCCGGGCTCGTGGCTGAGCTCGCACTCACAGGGCATCCGGTGCGTACCACGCTTCATGCGGATAGTGCGATCGGTGCATTCATGCGCCTGGCCGGTGGGCGCCTGCAGTTGCCGATGGACGAAGTGTCCTCGGAGAAATTCATTAATGCGGTCGCGAACCAGAAACTGATCCCCCTGCTGTGCCCCCACTGCAAAGTGCCGGCGCGCGATGTGATGCCCGCAGCGCAGATTGAAACGCTCGAACGCAAGTTCGGTCTGGACACCTCGAAGATGGCGTGCCGCGACGAAACCGGTTGCGAACACTGCCGCCTGAAGGGACTGTTCACACGGGCGGGCAAGGTCGCGGCCGGTACGAAAGGGCAGACGCTTGCAATGGAAATTTTCCGGCCGACGTTGGAGTTTCTGGAGCGCGCTGCCGAACGCGACTGGCGCGGCGCTGAGCGGGTATGGCGATCGGCGCGCACGACGGGGTTTGACAGCGATGACATGACGGGCAAGACGATCTACGAGCACGCGCTCTACAAGGCGTCGCAAGGCATCATCGATCCGCGCTTCATCGACACGGCGATGCGTCCGTTTGACGAATACCGGATTTTCGCTGACCGCGACGGGAGGATGCCGTCGTGATCCGCGGACTGACTCATACGCTCTTCATGGCGCTGCCGCAGAAGGAGCGCATGCGCATCGCCAGATGGCGCTTCCAGAAGGTGCGCGAGACCTTCTATCGCGAGACACGTCTGGACGTGGCGGCCAAGGGGCTGCGCAATCGCGAGACGCTGCTCGAGCGGCTGACAACCCTCGAAAAGCGTCATCGCTCGCGCAGGTGGCTGACGTGGCCCGTGTTCAATGCGGTGGCGAAGCGCATGGTCGCTGGTGACGACTTTGCCACCGCACTCAAGCCGTTCATTCCGAGCCAGGAACACGCACTGCTCGATATCGCCGGTACGTCGACGCGCGAAGACGCCGCGGTGCGCGGGCTGGAGCTCGCAGAAATGGCCGCGCACGCAGAGGGTGTGCTCGCGTCGACGACGTCGCTGGAGATGGCCTATCCGGCATTTCTCATCGTCTATCTCTACATGTTCTGCATGCTGTTCGGCGGAGAAATTTTCCCGGCCGTCGCGGACACGAAGCCGGTCGATCAATGGCTACCGGTAGGGCAGACGCTCTATGCGATCGACACGTTCTGCTACGAGTACTGGTGGCTGAGCGCTGCGATCGCCGCGGGTCTGGTGTCGTTGTATTTCTGGACGCTCAAACGCTGGACCGGACACTTCCGCAACCGCGTAGATGCATTGCCGCTGATGTGGCGCAACCGGCGCGACCTGCGTGCTGCGCTGCTCATCGTGTCGCTTGCAGGTCTCTTCGATTCGAATCTCGTCCTGCGTGCTGCGCTCGACCGGCTTGCGAAGACCGCAGACCCGTGGCTCTGGTGGCACATCGACCGCATGAGCCGGCGGCTCACGCAACGCCCCGATGAACCGATGCGGGCGCTCGACACCGGCATCTTCTCCGAGGTGGTGATCGACACCATCGCCGACGCGGCGGGGCGCGACCAGTTTGTCCAGGCCATCAAGAATCTGGGCCGAACATCGCTGGACCGCGTCGTCGCCACCGTGCGCCGAAATGCACGTATCACGCATTACGTGCTGCTCGGCTTCGCCGTCACGCTGTTTTTTGTGCTGGGCATCGGATCGTACGCTGCGACCGGCGCTGCGAGCTTCGATTCTTCCCCGACTACATCCGCTGTATCCAATTGACCGAGGCAATGAGAAAAATGAACAAAAACCCGATCCAGAATCAGACCCAGGAACAACGCAAGGCCGCGATCCTGCGCATGGGCCGTCGGCGCAAACAGTCCGGCGAGCTGTCGATCATCGAAGGCGCTGCCGTGATGGCGGGTGCCGCGCTGCTGGCACTCATCGTATATGAGGGTCGCAGCTTCGTGATGGATCGTATCCACGCCCACCAGTTCAAGAGCGAGTCGCAACTCTTCCGCAGCGGTATTCAGGACGCGACGGCGAGCGACACCGATTTTTCGGCTGAATCGCTGCTCACGCTTGCGCAGAATCACGCGTTTGATTCGGCCGGTAGCCGGGTGAACAAGACGTCCGGCACGCTGACCGGCATCTTCGGTGGCCCGGTGACCGCCGCGGTCGCGACCATTTCCACGACCGACGATGCGATGGTGCTGACCTATCCGGTTCCGGCGACGGTCTGTTCGCTCGCGGTGGGCGCGGTGGCAGGCGCCTATACCAAGGTGACCGTCAACGGGACGACCGTCTCCGATCCCAATACGACCTTTAGCCAGACGACTGCGGGAACGGCGTGCAGTTCGAGTGGTGCGACGGCGAGCATTGCGATGTACGCGACGCACAACAACTAAGGATAGTCGCCCATGTTCAGCATCGTTGAGATGGTGGTCGTGCTGGTGGCCGCTGCGCTGATGACGACGGTCGCGATCAAGGAAGACGCAGCGAAACGGCGCGCGCAGGTCATGACGGCCGAAGGCCAGAACGAGGCGGTCATCAATTCGGCGTTATCTGACTGGGTGACCAACAATTACGCGACGCTGATTGCAGGGGGCCCTGTCGCGGTGGTCGCCAGCCCGCCGACGCTCAATGACCTCTTTACGCAGGGAAACCTGAAACAGCCGCACGCTGCGGGACCGTTCTGGGGCGGGTCGTACGTGATCAGCATGAGTGTCGGGCCTGCAACGTGTACGGCGAGCGCCGGTGACTGCCACGTCACCTACGTCATGTATCCGTCGAAGCCGCTCACGCGAGGCGGGGTGCCGGATATCGTCGGCGCGTCGCAGATTGCGCAGGCTGGCGGCAATTCCTTCGGGTACTCGAAAACGCAGAACGCGGGAACGATCACTGGCCTGAACGGTGCATGGACCGCTAACAATCCGCTGGGCAATGTCCCGGCCGCGATTCTTGCGACCAACGGACCGACCTCGGACGGCAACTCGGTCTATATCCGGCGCGACGGCGCGCTGACGTGGACGGGAGACCAGAACGTCAATCACGTGAGCCTGCACAACGTTCACGATCTGGATGCAGAGGGGACGGTGAGCGCGGCGAATGTTGGAGCCACGGGCGCGGTGGCGGCAAGCGGTGCGGTAGCCGCGGGCATGACGGTCACGGCTGGTACGACTGTCACCGCCGGTACGACGATCGGGATGGGCAGCGTGGGATGGCCAAGAACCGCTTGCCCGGCGGTGAATGCCATGGCCGGGGCAAGCGACGGTTCCGGCCTAGTGCTGTCGTGCCAGAAGGTGTCGGGCGTTCTGCAGTGGATGCCCATTGGCGGGCCGAAGCTGTGGTACGGCTACACCGCTATTCCCGACGGGAACGGTACGTTCGTGCCCAATCCAGTGTGTCCGGCGGGCGGGACGCCGGGGATTGTGGTTTCCGGACAGAGCACCTACACCGACCCGACCGCCTCGATCCACTACAGGGTCGATGGTACGGGCCCATGGACGGTCTATATCGTGGATGGAAGCCCAGGCGACAACACCGTTATCCCCGGTACCGCCGTTGCGACGACGTACTGTTCCTATTGAGAATAGAGAAAATGACAAAACTGATAATCAGGATGGCGCTGGCCGTCTGTGCGGTGCTTTTAAGCCATGCTGCAGTGGCAGGGCCGGTGAGGTGCTCGGTCAACAATCAGGACTCGACGTGCGTCGGTCACATAACAACGGTCTGGCAGACAGCACCGACGTGTCCCACAGACCCAGGATGGACGACCGTAGCTGCGGCGCAGTGGATCGGATCGCAATACACCGCTCCGCAGTGCAACTATCAGGCGCCCCAGGGATGTCCGTCCGGATTTACGCAGACCTCGCCACCGGTTTGGACCGGGTCTAACTGGACGCTACCCCTCTGCCAGCCGGTAACGCCGCAAAAACGCACCATAGTGTCGGCCACGGGATTCTGGGTATGGGCGGATTGTGGCTCCTACCTCGGTGGGAGCAAAACGGGTCCGATACCGCTAGCGGTCTATAAGGATATTTGGTCCGATGGGTCAACCACGTACTATCAGTTCTTCTTCGGTAAGCAATACCCCGTATCGGTCGACAGTCAAGGTCGATACTACGTGAACGAGTTAGGCGACAATTGGGACACGGACCAGGGTAATGGCTACCCGCTTGCGTCTCTATATGAGACGGCTGCCGGTGATCCGAGTGCTTCGATTCCACCGCAGCCCAATTACGCATGTTCTGGTTCCAATCACTAAGCGATACCGGAGTTCGCAAACGCTATAAAACGTAGAGTCAAAAAAAAGCCCCATCAATTGCTGATGGGGCTTTTTTCGCCTGGAGGGAGCTTGCCAGGCCTTGGGGACTATCAAAAATCCATAGTGTCAACCGACGATGTTGCCGGTCGTGAAGGTGAAACTGCGGCTGAACGGGGTTCCGTTGATGGTCCCGGTAATCGACACCGCGTACGTCGAATTCGGCGCAAGTGGCGACTTGGGGTATGCCACGCCTTCGTAAGCCGCGATATCGTTGTTGGGATCGCTGGAATCCAACACCTGCAGCGTGATGACGTTGCCCGACGTGTCGGTCATCGTCGCCGATTGCAAACGGATCGTGTCCGTCAGATTGCCCGCAACGGCGACGGGGGTGCCCCAATTACCCGAAGTATTCGGCGGGGTTGGGGTTTCACCGCCTGCTGAATAGGCAACGCCAGTCGTGCCTTGGCAAGGGAAGGTCAAAGGCACGCTCGTCAATTTGGCTTGCGCGTTCGCGACACTGATCGACGCATAGACCTCCGGAAAGCCATTGAACGTCGTTTCAGATTCGCCGATGCCGATGGATGTTGCCGGCGACACCAAGACGCCGATGTGATAGACGCCAGAGAGCCAACCATAGACTAGCTGATGGCCGCATTGGTCTTCCGTTAGCTTCGCTGGGGTATAGAAGCCACCGCTCACACCCCCAACCGAAACAGTCTGCGGATAGCCAAAGTGCGCCGCACGGTCGCCATACGTCACGCCGGTGAAGCCTGCATTGCCCGAAACTTCTGTATCCGAGACACCACTGTTCAGCGCAGCCAGATACTGAGCGTGAGACTGTGTCGCCTGATCCAGCGCCGCATTGTCCTGAAGGGCCGAAAAGCCGCACTGCTGCCGTTGCTGGTTCAGCAGATTAAACGCCGCGAGCTGTGCGCTGCCCGCCGCGTACTGCGGCGTCGATAGATTCGTCACGGACGGGGCACTGGCGCCTGTCGGTGCTGAAGCGCTGCTGCCGCCGTTGCTGCTACCGCTGCTGTCACCACCGCCCCCACCGCCGCCGCATGCAGCCAGGGCGAGCACAGCCGCGAAAGAAATGGCTGTCAGAGTGGAAATGTTCTTCTTCATTATTGAATCCTTGGATTTGTTGTTGGCCGTGCACCTTGCGCGACCTTGATTCCATCTTACCGACGGGCGTGCAAAGTCAAGTTCCCGCCCCGCCGCGTTTGGCCCTTCGCCAGGCGATCGGACTCACGCCAGATTTGGCGCGCCATTCTAGTGGTAACGGAAAGTTTGAGTGAGGCTTGAGGCCAAACGTCGTCTGAGGGAGGAAAACAGCGACCTCGAGACGGACATCCCTGTTCCTACCGGCGTCTGCGGGCGCGTCGGTGAAAGACTCGCAAACCAACGAAGGCGGCAACCAAGCCGATACCAGTAATGGTTGGCCCGGCTTTCGCGAGTTGCGGGACGACCCGGGTGGCCATATACAGGGCAAATAGCGCGATTGAGACTCGACCAACCCATGGCGCACTCAAAAGGGACAGTAGAGGCGATGGCTGGCTGCTCACATAGTGGGCGTATCCCTCGTTGGCCTTTTCGAGGTCGAACTCCGTGGCATTCACTGCGCGCTCGCTCCGGTAGAACCTTTCGTATCGCTCAAAGCGCCCGTCACCGCGCCCGTCGAGCCATGCAGCGTTGCTCTCCCGCGCCAGGTAGGCGTAGTCATCCATCGTTGCGCCTAGTGAACGTGTCCTGCGTGCCACCCGATCGCACCGATAGCATCGGCGATGATGCTACCGTCTGCCTCGGCGTAGTACGCGCCGGTTTCAGGGTTTTGCCAACCGAACTGGGGCCGACCATCAATGCAAAAGATGACGAGTCCAGCGGGCAGGTCAATTTCGCTGGGTTTGGCTTCAGGTCTCACTGTTTGCCCTCCGCGCAGCGCGCTTTTTCGCGCCGAGCTGCTGGTTGCAGGCAGGGCATGTGAAGCGACTGTGCATTTCAATCTTCGCGTCGTTGTTTGACACGACGTAATGCGTGCTGCATGTGCGGCAAGGCGCGACGGTCAGGCGAGCATCGGCTGCCATCGAACGGATCAGGTTCCATCCGCGGTCCGGCATGATGACCCGATTGCCGCCGAATAGGCGGTCGTAGACATCATTGGTTGCGAGCAGCGCCTCGGCCGGATTCGCTCCCATGGCAGTTGCCGATCGATACAACCACGCGTAGACGGTAGCGTGCAGCCGATGGACCGGAGTTTCGACAAACCATGAGAGCGACGTTGCCGTGTTGCCGCATGGCGAACTCTTGCCGTGGATCTCGCTGTAGCGCGTTCGCATCTGATGCTGGTTCAGACCGAAAAGGTTCGAGGCCGTTGAGGCGCGCAGACCGTAGGCCATCATCGCGCTGGCGTAGGCCTCGTTTTTCAGGCGCCCGAGACGAAGTTCTCCCCATTGAGCAGCGTAAGGAAGAATTCCAACGCGAGAGGGCGAGGTCAACATGATCTGGTGGGCAATCATCTCGTCAGTCAGGGTGCTGCCGGCGAACTCCCACCAGAACGTTGGACTGTTGAAACGCCAGCGGAACAGCGGCAATTCCTTCATCCGGCCCAGCGCCAACCGTAGCTTGTGCGTCGGGACAGAAATCAGATACTTCGCGACCTCGGTCGAAATGCCTAGCAGCGGGGCACTCAGCACGCTGACGTTGAGCACCTGCGTGACAAGCGAAACAAATGCGGAATTCTGCTGGTTCACCGCGTAAGCCATCAGTGAGTCAAGCTGAGGCGTCTTGCGGCGAAGCACATCGACAGCCACGGTGGTGGCAGTGTTGTCGACGAAGCACCGCCAGTCCTCGACGGTCTTCAGCGTCGGCTCGACCATCAAAAACGGCGCGCGCAGCAGGTTTCGAAGCGAGGACTGGTTGAGCTGAAGCTGCTCGATCTCTTTGCGCTCGACATTGAAGACCTCGTTGAACCGACTGTCCTGCTTGAGCAACCACTTCATGTGGTCGACCAGATTGAAGTTTGCAACCTGAATTTGGCCGGTGAGCCATTCCGGCACATAGAACCGGTCAATCGCCCGGTAACCGTCTTTGTTGTTCACTGCGTTTTTTCCTTGTCTCTCAAACACATCAGTTGCCTGCAGAGTCAGGCCGCGCGAGCTGCTGCCAGCAATTCCCGGTGAAACTTGCCCGTAAGATCGGCCAGTCCCGTCAGAAGTCCCTTAAAGCGGCCGAGCGAACCGTCGGCCGTGACCAGCAGTTGAACGCTGTGGAATTCCTGAATGAACGAGCCGAAACGTTCTACCAGCCCGGCAACCCGCTTTTCAACGGCCGCTTTCTGATCGATTTCCGCTTCCTGTTTTTTCTTGAGCTCGGTCAGTTCCGCGAGGCGCTTTTGCGCTGCTTCACATTCACTGGTGAGCCGGCTGAGTTCCTCGAACCGGGTTTTCGCAGCGCTCTCAAGATTCCGAAGGTGCTCGGGCGTGACTTCGACCTCAACTTCTCTGATCGTGACCTTTTCATGGGCTTCGGCAAGCTCACGCCTCTTGGCCTGGACTTCACGTTCAAGCGTCGCAATGGTGCTTTGCAGGCCGCTCGCGGTCTGTTCGGCTGAGGCAAGGTCGACCATGGTCTTCCTCAGCTTCTCGCGGTCCTGCTGGACTTCATGATTCAGACGCTTCGCTTCCGCTGCGAGCCGCTCGTTATCGCTCTTCGCGTCGTCAAGCTGGCCATAGATTTCGGACAGCTGGCTCGTAACGGTAGCGAGGGCGCTCTCCTTCTCCACGAGGCGATCCTCGTAGCTCTCGATGATCTTCTTGATGTCGCGCTTGCTCAGATCGGGATTGTCGCGCTTGGCGTCAATGACCATCTCTACGACTTCGTCACTCTTGTTTACCAGCAGCTGCATGTCAGTGATCGACAGCATTTCGACCGCGCCGCTGTTCTTGCTGAAACGCTCGTAGCAGCGAATGTAGAGGTAGACCGAGTCGCGTTTCTTGCGGAACGTTCCTTCAAGGAAGCTGTAGACAAGCTCGGCTGCCTTTTTGCGGACCTGCTTTGTATCACCGTACGTGCTCACGAAGTGGCCCTCGATCCGCGTTCGGATGTGGTAGAACGAGCCTCCGATGCGCATGTGTTCGAGAAGAATCTTTTTCGTCGAGTGCGCGACTTCCTCGGCTTCTTCTGCGATCGAAGCACGCAGTCCGGCCGATATCTCATCGCCACCGAAGAACTCATTGACCTTCTGGCCAATTTCATGTTCGGACGGCACATGGGCGAAGGCGAGGGGCAATTCCCGCTCAACATTGCCGTCATTGCCCTCAGGACGGGTAGGATCGAAATCGTCCTCGTCGCCTGCTGTAACCGGGACATTCTTTTTGGTCATGTTGTTCTCTCTTCTTTTCGTGCTCGTTACTGATCTTTTCCTGCTTTTTTTGCAGGCGCCAAGGCCATTCGCCGGATCGTTCGAAAGCGGGTGCAACCTGTTTTCCCGAAATGCACCGCCTCAGAATACGCGCCGTTTCGTTGCTGCCATCCCGCTAAGAAGCTCAGTTTCATGCAGCTTTCACAGGAATGAAGTACGGGAATCCGACGGCCAGACAGTTGATTCGGCAAACATTTCTGAAACTTTAGGTAGCGATCGGTATTTTTTTAGGGTTTTCCCTCAGTTTCATCCGGTGCCTTTCTATGGCAGCGGGCGCTGTTTCGGCGACGGCCAGGACAGCCCGTCGCGCGTGAAGCACATTCACAGGCCGGTTGGTTGTGGAGGCGTACTCGGACTTTCGGGCGCGAAGCCAGTGACGCAGATCGGCTGCCCGCATCATGTTTAAAGGAAGGGCGGAGGACAGGTCGCAATGAGCGTGAGGGAATGCCGCCACCCCTTCCACTGGCCAGGTCCCCGGCAGAATTGACCGCAGAAAAGCGACCTTCGAGCGGTTCTGTTGCATCGGTGAGCGCCGTACATCTCTCAGTCCGTCAACCCCGGTACGCACGACCGTCTGTAGGTCTTGCCCTGGTTCAATGCGACCCGCCCAGTTTTTCGTCTCCACAACGAAGATGCCGAAAGGCGTCACGACAAGATGATCGACCTCGGCAGTCGGAAATTCGGCCCCCGGCGCATGATTGAGCAGAAGGGGGCCCGGATGCAGATAGAAGTTGTCGCCGCAGAGCCATTGCAAAGCGGCATGGAGCTCGGTCTGAACGGCAGCTTCACCTTCGTCGCCGCTACGCTGGCTGCGCGTTGCGGGGGGATGGCTGGAATTCGACTGGGGTCGGCGCCTGAGTGCCCGATAGACGAATACGCACCCGGTTACGAGAAAAATGTACGTCAGCATCGTGAAACCTCGCGGAGTGAAGATGATTCCAGTCTGCCGCGAAAATTGAGAAGTCAAGTCGTCGCCGGAACGACTGTGGTGTTGACGCCGCCGTCGACTCGACGGTGTCTGCATTGGCCATATCCCTTGATGCGCCGGGGCATCCGTCGCGCATTCGGCCGATTTGACGTCGCTCCTCGAAAATACATGTGCAGCACTTACATGTGCCTTTCCGCCAATCCTTTCTTCTTGCCTTCATGCACCCCCGGAAAGCTATAGGATTTAGTCGAGCTTTCTTGGCGAAGACGTTGAGCCGGCTCAGACAGGTCTGCCCAACGGGTGCGCATCTCCAGGACATTCAAAGCTGTACGACATTGGCGAGCATTTGCGGCTTCCAGCAACTGACTGAGCGCTAACCTTGCACTATCCATTGGCGTCCTGCGACGCATCGACCTGCCGCGAGTGATCGCGCGCTACCTGCTTTTCCCATCTCCGTCTTTTTCCTGCCGCAAGAGCTTTGGTGCGCGTCCGTGTGGACGCAGACCAAAGCGCTTCGCGCCTGAGTTTCCTTGCTCTTCGAGCATCGAAACCACCGGACGTTGGTCCGGACATTCCCTGTTGATTATTTTTCTAGAGAGAAAAATGCTGAAGGTCCATTTCAAAGACTCAATCAAGTCGCCAGGCAAGGTGCTGGCTCTGTGTTTCATCGCGTATTTCGCGACCATTTCATTTGTCGTTTCCGGCTTTCTTGTTCTTCTGGCTGCCCATTGGGTAGTCAAGAAAATGAAGAAGAAGGGGAAGGCCATTCTGCAGGCGGAAGCGGATGCGGAAGCGGCTCGCATCGAGACTGAAAAACTCGCTGCCCGAGCTGCGGGCGAAACGAAAGTGCCAGTTGCATCTGCCGCAACTGCAGCCGCCAACGACAGCAATATGAAGCCGACGCCGATGAAGCAGTACGCAAAATCGGCTGTCGTTGTTCCGTTCAAGAACGGTACCCGTTAATCGGCCTACCGTTGTTATCTACCGTCACCTGGGCCTCGCGCCTCTGGTGACGGCACCCTTCACCCTGCCGGGAATCGCATTCCCGGACACGGGCCATGAGATTGCCGGCGCCACCGGAGCAATCCCATGGAAATGCATGTGGCTGCCTGGCAGCTGGACATGTTCGGCGATTCATCGCCTGTTGTCGTAACCCCTCCCAAGCCTGATCCGCTGCCCGATCCGCATCTTTGGAGCGAGTCGGTGCGCGCAAAGATGGTTGATGCGCTCATCTCACTCGCCAGCGACAGTCGTCGCGGCGATAACATGCTCGAGTCGCTGATGGATTGCGCAGACCTGCTGTCCGAACGTCTACGCAACCGCAAGATCGATGTCGATGACTACCGCGCGACGCTGGGCTGGATCATGGGTTACTGGGATGGCGCGCTGCCCTATCTCTATGTGTGCAAGGTCAACGGCGTTGATCCGGAGATCCTGCAGGACGCAATTCTTAGCACGCCGCTACTTCTGCGCGATTTGCGCGAAGTTCAGCGCGTTTGCTTTGGCACGTTGCTATAGGAGCGAGTCATGGCGAACGCAGTAACGCTTTTTGCCCGCGTCATGGCGGACCTCTTCAACGGCAAATCTGCAAGCGAGCCCTCCGGGTTTTGCGCGCAGACGAACCCGCAGCCGGACGCACCAGATCCACAACCGACGGACGGGAATGACACCACGGCCAGCACGGTTGGGCAGGGCGCGCCGAACGAGACCGTTGTAACAATCGGCGACATCCCCCATCTGTTCGTCGATGAAGGCGATCACGTCGTCCAGTTCAGTCCTGCTTTCGACGACCACTCAGAGGAAACCGAGTTCGGTATGAAGATCCTCCCCGATCTCGCGCCGCACTGGGCGCAGCGTGCCGTGCACCGGTGTCCGCTCAAGGAGGCGGTAGCTGCCGCGATCCGCCACAACGGCAATCCACCTGCCACCAGTCCTCCGGCTCAGAGCAAGCGGCTCGGCAACGGCCATCCTGATCCATCAGCCGGAAGCGAAGAAGCGTTTGAGGCCGAACCGGCCGTGCCAACGCGATCGCGCCGCAACGACACCGCGGACGCGTCGAACGTCGTTGGCCGCATCGTTTCATGGGGCGAAGAGCGCTTTCCCGATCGCAAGAAGCCGGGGCGCTTTTACAAATCCTTCGCGATGCATATCGACACCAGCGCTGGTGAGCGAACGCTGCAAGGCGAAGGCCTGAAGGAAGCGATCGCGGAAAGCCGCTGTGTTGTTGGTGATGTCGTCTCTGTACGTCGCACCGGGAAAGTCAAGGTTCCCGCGATCCGCACGGATGGCTCACCAATTGTCAAGGACGGCAAGCCGCTCATGTGGGACAAGTGGCTATGGTCAATATCTAATTAGAGGAACAACAAATGGCATCTGTCAATAAAGTGATTCTCGTCGGAAACCTCGGCGCGGACCCTGAAGTTCGATATCTTCCAAGCGGTGACGCAGTGGCGAACATTCGTCTTGCGACGACCGATCGCTACAAGGACAAGGCGTCGGGCGAGATGAAAGAGGCGACAGAATGGCACCGCGTCTCATTCTTCGGGCGCCTCGCCGAAATCGTGTCAGAGTATTTGAAGAAGGGCTCGTCGGTGTATATCGAAGGGCGTATTCGCACCCGCAAGTGGCAGGCGCAGGACGGTACCGACCGCTACTCGACGGAAATCGTTGCCGACCAGATGCAGATGCTGGGCGGCCGTAGCAGTGACGAAAGCGGCGGCGACTTCGAACAGCGTAGCGGCTCGCGCGCACAGCGACCCGGTCCGGCCTCGCGTTCTAATGATTCGGGTCAGTCGCACGCAGGCGCCCGCGGGCAACTTCCGCAGCCGTCTCATAGCGGCGGTGGTTTCGACGAAATGGACGATCCGATCCCGTTCTGAGGTTTTGTAACCGCCGAGCTGCATGGCTTGCGATCTGATCCCGGAAAGGCTCACCTTTTCCTGATCCTTCTCCCGTAACACCTCACCATCGCAACGACATGCCTTCGGGCGTGTCGTGCGACGGACCTTCTGCACTGGCCGTTCGGGCCTGCCTCCTTCTCTGTCCAGCCAGCACGTCTGCTGAAAAAAGTTGCCCGCCAGTGCGCGGACTGCTTTTTTGAGCACGCGTTCTTACGCCTGTCTCAGGCATCGACCCCAACCCACTTCCACCTAGGAGAGTGACAATGAGTACATCTGGACGCGGGCTTTCACCCGAGAAGTACGAGTGGCTGCAACGCAAGCTGAAGGAATTCAGTCTCTCTCCGGAGGCGTGGATTTCGACATTGATGAGCTATGGCATTTCTGGCGATTCTCTGACTGGCAACGGGGCTCCGTGCCCGATCTGTGGTGGTGAAGACCGTTTTACATATGACAACAGGAACGGCCGTGGTGACTGGGTTTGTCGCCAGTGCAACGACGGACGTCCAAGCGCTGGCGACGGCTTGCAGCTCATCGCGAAAGTAAGCGGCATCGGACTCTATCGCCTGATGCGCCAACTCGATGGTGGCTTGCCGCCGCCGCCGCCCGCCACCTGCAACAAGAAGGCACCTGAGCCCAAGCGCAAAGTCGATCCCGCGTTCGTTGAGAAGATCCTCAACATGACATGGGAAAAGGATTGTGCGCCGCTCGAGGCCGGTGGATTCGCCATGCAGTATCTCAAAGGGCGTGTGCCAGGGTTGTCGGTTGAACCGTCGAAGGCTTTGCGCTTTGGCATGCTCGAATACCGGGACAACGACAAGACGGTGCTTGGCACCTGGCCCGGTATCGTCGCGCGCTATGTGTTGCCTGACGGACGGCTCGGCACATTGCACCGGACGTATCTTGACCACCATGTGCCCAAGAAGGCCACGATCGTCTCAGCAGATGGGGAGATTCTTGATTCCAAGAAGAACCACATGACGCTGAATTCCTTGCCTGGTGGCGCTGTTCGACTGATGGACCCGGTCGATGGCGAAATCGGTGTAGGGGAGGGGCTTGAATCGGCGTACGGCGCGCATATGGAATTCGGTGTGCCGGCCTGGTACTGCCTGAACAAGGATCTTCTGCGGCAGTTCGTTGTTCCTCGCGGGCTCGGTATCAAGGTCGTCCATATCTTCATGGACTTCGACGAAATCGATCCGAAGACTCGAAAGTCGCCGGGCGTCGCGGCGGGAATGGAGCTCGCAACGCGCTTGCGTGCCGAGGGATATTCCGTTGTGCTGCATCGTCCGAAGCGTCGTGGGCACGACTACTGCAATGAGTGGAATGAGTTGTGGCAGCTCAGGCGCAACTCGTCGCTGCACAGGCAGCATCGTTATGTGGATATGCGGCAAGCTGTCGCCGCTTAAGTATTGCGCCGGCGTACTGGCGATCTTCAAACCTGCCCGATGGGGATGTTCCCCATCGGGGATGTCTTGTCGGGCCAATTTCGATGGAGTAGAAAATGGCTTCGTTCCAGGTTCTCGTGGGGAGCTTTGCAATCGTCGCAACCAACGGCGCTGCGGGTGGCCGTCAGCGTGTAGGAAAGTCGGATGCCGTCGCTTTCGACGTTATCGACCGGACCGCCTGTGGCAACACCGCCTATGCGTGTCGCGATCAGTCTTTTCCAGATGCGTGGGACTTTTGTACACGCCGACTTCTTGTTACTGCGGCTCCACGCTCGCATTGATCCAGAAAAGCGAAACGGCCCCCCAGATGTTGGGGGAGCCGTTTTTTTTTGCCTGCGCGCTCCGTTCATTTCATGATCGCGACGCAGACTGCAACAACGACGGCAAAGACTTTCCACATGCGCCAAAGTTCGCTCGACCAGAGCGCGCCAGCGGCACCAGTCAGCAGCAGCACGACGCACAGATCATTGTTGACGTGCATGCTCGCCAGCATCGCGGCAAACCACCAGAGCGCGAGCGACGCGCCGAATATGATCGCGCGGCGTGTGAAGAACGGAAGCGCCATGAACTTCGTATAGCAGACCGTCAGCCGATCCATTGCGTTCACTCCTTGGATTTGGTTTTCGCCACGTGTTCTACGGCATCGAGGCTGTACCAGCCGGCAATACCAGCAGCAACCAGAGTTGCAATGAACAGCCAAGAGCGCGGTTCAGTCAGTGGCAGGCCGTTACGCACGATTTCGATTAATTCCAGCATTTTCGCCCCCTAAGATCGGTAGCCGCTTCGATGCACCGCACGTCGCGCGATGAACATCGAAGCCATGACCCATCTTCGCATTACCACGGCGAAGTCAAGTTTCTATCAGAAGAACGCACCAAAGGCGTCGGCGATCTGATCGACGTCGTGCCCCCCAGGCTCATCGGTCCCGTTGATTGAGCGCAGCTCGTCTTCTTCGATGACCGCTTCCGTGGCAACGCGCGTGGCGGCCGCACGTTGATCGACTGCCTCGGGCGCAATCACATTGCGCGCGATCACGGCGGCGGGATAGACGGCACGCACCGCGACTTGCCGCTCGAAGTCTAAGGTGACGCAATTTTCCCGCAACGCGGCTTCGGCCAAGGAGCGCAGCAGCGCCGCACGTTCCCTGTACGAGCTTGCCTGCCGGAGTCTGGCATGAAGGAGAGGCGTGGTCACCGCGTCAATGACCAGCTTCATGTCGAACTTTTCGCTCATGCTTTTGCAGTGGCGCGCTCGCGGGTAAGCCCGGCTTCGCCGACGATCAGGAATCCCTTGGCGTTCGCCGTGCAGGGTGAGTCTATGACCTCGAGCGTCACGCGTGGGAACGCCTTCCGGATTGCAGGTGCATACAGCGCACCACCGCCGCCGGACAGAATGATCGAGCGCACGTTGGTGAGCTGGCCGACGTTGTTTTGCATTTCCTTGACAACACCAGCGATGACCGGTTGCGACTGGTCGAGATATGGATCAAGGTCGATATCGTTGCCATAGAAAAAGAACGGCTTGCGCTCGCGCAACGCCTTGTCGATGCGTTCGATGTCCTCGACCTGTTCGTCCTGGTCGCGCGAGATGAGTGCCGCGATGCGCTGATAGATCTGGGATGCGCCGCCTGGGATACCGTCGCTGCGCTTATCGTCCATCGTGAATCCGTTGGCATAAACCCAGTCAGTCGTGAAGTAGCCCACGTCGATCACGAGGTGGGCGCTCTCGCGACCGAACTCACCCTGACGGTTAGAAGATGCTGCGACAAGCGAGCCGAGCGGTTGCGGGATGACTACCACCTTATCGATCGTAATGCGACCCGGGCCGTAGTCGAACGTGCCGGTGAAGCGATCACGCAGTGCGCCGGAGTACTTCTTCATGTTATGAACGGGCAAACCAAGGACCAGGCGCTCGATATGGGTGACGTCCGCGAAATGAATCGCGCCGAATAGAAGGGCTGCGTAGTTATCGGACAGCACAAAATCGTTCGACAGCGCGCGGCCGGTGTTGCCGTACGCTGCCGTGAGCGAAACGTCGGGCCCAACCTCGTATTCGATCTGCTCGATAACGATGGTCGCGACCTTGCGCGAGGCGAGCACGCTGTCGCCATAGCCGGACAGTGCACGGCTTGCGGCGAGCGGCGCAAGGGAAGGGAACATGCCCGTGGCGATGGTGCCGCTCGCTGCCCGGTGAGCGTGTTTGGTGTTGCCGTAACCGACGTCGATTGCAAAGACCGAAGTTTTCAAGGTGACTCCATGCGTTGAGTTGAACCACGCTCCGAAGTGATAGAAAACTGACAGATAAGTGTCAGTTTGAATCGCCCCGGTCGCGCGGCACCGGCGAACTATCAGATAACTGACACTTAAGTGTCAGTTCGAGTGTTGCGCCGGGCTTTCTGAGCAAACTGACACTTTTCTGTCAGTTCTACCTGGTTTCAGTCTAGCGAGCGCGTAGCGAAGTCAAGTCGACGAAAGCCGACCGGTTCTGACCATCTTTCGGCATGCACTGCTTGCGCGACTGGCCCTATCCTTGGCATACCTACCGCGTCCCAGACGCATCGAATGCGAGTGCAAGGCACTCGCTCGTCCCTATCCCTGGCCCGCAACAGGCCGAGAAGTACCCCACTGACCGGGCCGCACAGTGATGCGGCCTTTTTCTGAAGCAAATCAAGTCCATGGTGGTCCACGTTGAGGACACCCGGACACTGCGATATCCATACGATTGGCGGCGGTTTGCCGCGTTGTGACGCGTTGAGGACATGTGGAGAGACCGGACACCGGACACTTTCTACATCTCGGCGGCGTCTGCACACGCCCTTACAGCGACGGCTGGGTGCGCTCACGAAACCCGATACACCGCGGCGGAGATGAGTGACTTTGGGGGCGGGGGAAGCCTTGCGGACCGGCAAGACCGGATAACCGCGATTCCCTGACGGAAGAGGACACGGCGCGCGCGGCCGTACACAAAACGCGTACAGGTATTGCCCGGCAATTAGCACTGGCCCGGAGCTCCGCGAAGCGGAACACGGTTCACAGGCGCGAAAGCGTGACGCTGGCAGGGTAGCCACGAAGCTGCATTGAGCGGGAAGTGTTTCCACGCAGCGCGAAGGCAGCGATGCCCCGCGCGAAATGCATCGGTGGCGGATTGCGCGAAGCGCGATTCGTGCTGATGGGCGGCAGGTTGGACAGTCGGAATGCATGATCTTCTCATGCATCTGGTTGATCGGATGGAATCGCTAAAGGACAGGAAGGCAGGACCCAAGCGACGGGGCTACGGCGCAGCCGCCACAGTGGCGGGCAACAAAGGGCAAACCGGGTGGTCGGGTGACGGCATCGGGTAGGGATGTCGCGAACATCGGGCTGGATAATGGCACGCAGAGGCAGCGCGGCGGCGCCGCAAGGGATTACCGCATGAGCGCAATTCTCAATGTGAGAGCGATCGTCAACGGCTATGGTTTTGGTCCCGAATTCCGGGATGCGCTCCTCAAACTGTTCGACGAGAACGTTGCGCGCGTTCATAGCACCACGCGAATCAGCAAGCGCGCGTTGTCGATCAAGACGCAGGAATATCGCGCTGCCAAACTGTGTAAGGCGTTCAAGGAACTGCGCGAGGGCGGTTACGCTCTTCAGACGCCCTGGTCGCTTAAACGCAAGCACGTGAAATTTCTGGTCGACTCGTGGGTGGCGGCTGGTCAGAGCGGCGGGACGATAGAAAACAAGCTGACGTATTTTCGGGCGATGGCGCATTGGATGGGCAAGACAAATCTGATTGGCTCGCTTGACGACTACGCGGACCGAGAGGCGCTCGGTCTGAAACGGAGTTACGTGGCAAAGGAGGATAAATCGTGGCAGGCGCATGGCGTCGATGCCGTCGCGAAGATCGAAGAGATCGCGCAAACGTGTCCGCACACAGCGGTTCAGCTGAAAATGCAGGCCGCGTTTGGCTTGCGCATCGAAGAGAGTTTTATGCTCCGCCCTGTGGAAGCAGTGCGAAATTGGACACTGCTGGCAGTGACGCGTGGCACGAAAGGGGGTAGGCCGCGCGAGGTGCCGATCGAGACCAAGATCAGGATACTGGAAGAGGCTGCGATGCTCAGCAACGGTCTCACGGGCTCGACAGTCCCCGCAGATAGGACCTTAGGTCAATGGCGTGACTGGTACTACTACGTCCTCGAAAAACACGGGATCACCAAAAAAGGCATGGGCATTACCAGTCACGGTCTTCGGCACGAATATCTGCAAACGCTCTATCAAGATACCACTGGTGTACCGGCGCCAATTAAGCGAGCTGGTGAACGGCCAGATCCACAGCTACATGAACAGGCGATGCGCCGCGTCGTCGAGGCCGCGGGTCACTCCCGGCTGAGCAAGGCGGGCGCGTACCTGTCAACCTTTGCCATGCAGGATCGGCGGCAGAAGAAGCTGCCGACTATAGACGACGCGCGCAACGCCGTGACCGCGGCCGCCGGCAACAAGAGTCATGCCGCGAAGGCGTTGGGAATTTCGCGGCAGGCACTGTACCGGATACTGGGTGCCGCGGACAAATAGCATTGCCGAGGCCCGTGGAAATGGGCCCCAAAATTGTGTGTCATACACACCGCTTCTCGCGCAACTGCTCCCCCACAATATGAATCGTCTCTCGGGTTCCGGCATTGGCCGTAGGAACATGTTGGAACCAGTTCACAGCCGGCTCGCGTAGCCGGCTCTTTTTTTCCCGGGTTCGTGACGGCGCGTCAACTGGCAGCTGACCCTGCTTCAACCAGTCGCGTTGGACTCAGTTGGGAAAGGCGATCGCGGCCAAAAGGCGGCGAATATGTTCGTATCGCACGCCGCGGCCAACCTGCCATCACCAACGATCCCTATCCGGCATTCCGTCGATCGCCAGTGCAATCCTGTCTTCGAACATCAGGTCGGAGTGCTCGCGCGGTGTAGGTATCGTCGGAAACTGGATGTAGCGATTGCCGTCGACGTCCAACCACTTTACGAGTTGGACCAGCTTGCGGTATCGCGCGGCGTCGCGAAGCACCGGCTCGATTGGCCAGCTGTCGATCGTCGAAACCGAAGCGTCGACCAGCCTTTGGGCGAGCACGGCGAACAGCGGTCCTCGCGTCTCCCAGTCCTCGTCATTGCGGGCCAGCATGTCAATAACCATCTGGGTGTCGCAGGCGCCAAGCTCCTTCTCGACGAGATCGCGCAGGTCACCCTCGGTGATTTTGGGTCTGCTCAAACGCCTGTTCCAGATCACCGCTGCTTCTTTCAAAGCGTCGGCCTCATTGTTGGCGTATGGGAACCACGGCGTCGACATCCCGCAGTCGGCGCAATAGATGCAGGCAAGCCTCTCGGTTTGAGGGGCGAAGGGCGGGCGGGGCACAGTATCCCCGATCTTGGGCGGTCCCGCGCGGCGTCCAAACTGGCCATAGTCAAAGCCGGACTGGCCGACTTCGGCAACGATCCGTTGAGACAGGCCGACCGTTCCGCGTCCGCCGCAGTGATCGCATGGATAGAGCTGTTCGTACATTGTCCGGGTCTTCGCCGTGCATTTATTGGGAGATGTTTGCACGCATTATCGTTGGACATTGGACGCGCGAAAAGCCGAAATACAACCGGTAATGTTCCGTTTTACGTATGACGAATACTTTCAGGAACATCGTCATGAACGCTGCCGTCCAGCCCCCGACCGGCGGATTTCTTGCCGACGCGGTCCATCGGCTGTCTGGAGGGGTTAGAGCCGGGCGCCCATTCGCCCCATTGCTTGAAGAAGAACGGGACCTCCACGGCAGTGCACTGGTCGCGCAGCGAGCGCGCCCAATCGGGATGCATTGGCCGGGCGCCGTGTCCGCTTTCGCCGCCGACAATCACCCAGTCCAGCGCCTCGAGGGCGTTGGTGTGGTCGCGCCAGTCACTGCCCGCGAACATGCCTTCGAAGCTCACCGGGCCCAGCAGCGGCTCCATGGAAACGAAGCGCACCCGCGCTGGCACCGCAAGCAGCTTCGGGATGTCGCGATCGGCCTCGGCCTGATTGACGACTGTCGCGCCGAGCCAGACGTTGTCGCGACCCGCGAGCCAGTCGCGCGATCGCGCATGAGCGACCATGTCGGACACATTGCCGATGCGCTTCGTGAGCAACAGCCAGTCGAGATCTGGCGTGCGCTCGATCAATTCGAACAGATCGCGGCGCCATAGCGGATCGACCTCGTTGTCGAACACGTCGGCGAGCGATGCGCAGAACACCCGCTGCCGGCGACCATGCTTCGCGAAGAACTCATCATGCTGCGCATTCCACTGCAGCGGCTTGCGCCAGTTTGCAGCGGAGGTGCGGCGACGGGGCGCGCCCGGGCCCCAGTTGATCGGCGTTCCGCCGGCGAAGCGCGCGTTGCGCGTTTCCGCATAACAGTGATCGCAACCGGGGCCGACCTTCTGGCAGCCTTCCCACGAATTGAAGGTGTGGCCGGTCCATTCGATCTTGCTGTTCTCGCTCATCCCGACTCCCGCTCAGACAGTTTCGACATCGTGAGAATGTACCGCCAGCGTGCCGCACTGGCGGGCGCGCTTTTCGATCGCGTCCAGCCATGGAAGAAACGCCGCGTCGCCGAGATCGGACGGCGCGCAGGTCGGGACGATCAGATGTTCGATGTGATCGCCCGCCGGGTTGATCGCGTCGAGCGTCTTCGCGTCCGGCACGACCCAGAAATACCAGCGCTGCACGAAGTACCACCAGGTTTTCGCGCGCTCGAGCTCGGCCCACGTCGCGCTGAAATCGAGGACTGACCCGACTGCACTGAAAAACACGCAGCGCACGCCATGGGGCGTGGTCGCGGCGACGACTATCTGGCGGCCCGAAGAAAGTGATTCAGGATCGTGGCCGGCGCAGCCCAAAGCCGGGTGGCGACCCAGCCAGTCGAGCGAGCGCGAGATTGCGCGTTCAAGGAAAAAGGTTTTGCCCAGCATCGCGGACTCCTGTAGTTGGATAGCCCGATGAGAACCGGGTGCATTTGATCTTGCCTGTCCGGCCCGGAAGTCAAGTTTCGCCGTTGCTCCGCCATCCGCTACCGCGTGCGCAGTCGTTGACCGTCGACCCACGCCTTGCGCAGTGCCGCCCTGACGTTGTCTGCCTCGTTGGGAAAATTGCGCTGTACCCATTCACTGCTCAGAACGCGCTCTTCGTCTGTCCAGTCGTTCTCATCCTCTCGCGTCTCCTCGAATGACGCGAGCGCGTTGTCGACCCGCTGCCGGATCGCGTTCAGGCGCTCCTGCAACACTGAAAGCCACTGGCGCACAGAATCGGGGCGACCGGTGAGCACGAATGGCGACGCCGCATAGCGCGTCAGATTGAGGATGTCCTGAACTACCTGGGATATCTGTTGCACGGGTACTCCTGTTCAGTGGGTCGGAGCGTCTGGAAGTCCAGCGCTTTCAATAGGAGGAACGGAATTCGACGCCCTGGTCCCAGCGGCTTTGCCAATGCTCGAGATAGCCCCGGGCGACGCCCGGGCAGTCCCAGAGCACGAGCGCGTTTTCGCTATTGCGAGACGCCGCGGCCTGGCTGTAGTTGAAGGAACCGGTTTGTACCGTCGCGCCGTCAACGATCACCACCTTGTCGTGGTGGATCGGGTAGACGCTAACGGTGCGCACGGGAATGTTCGCGTTCACGAGCAGGTTCATAGCCGCATGGGCCTTGCCGGACCAGTCCTCGCTGAGGTTGTTCTTGCCGTCGACAACGACGGCGACTTCGACGCCACGGCGCTTCGCCTGGAGCAGGTGACGCACGACATCGGGCGAGGTGAACGAATAAGCCGAAACCCGGATCGAGCGCTGGGCGCTGTCGATCGCACGGTCGACCAATGCGGCCGCGCTGCCTTCGGGCGAGAAGCCGACTTCCGGCTGGCACGCGCCACCGCCTGCTGAAGCGTGGGCGGCGGTTGCCATTACTGCGGCCACTGCCGCGCTTGTGATTGCCTTCGTGAACTGCATGGTGAGATTCCCTGTGTTGATTCGCGCGCTGGGGCGCGCCGCGCGCCAGCGACACGTACTTCCAGGGTAGGGTAGCGGGACTCTTGCGAAGTCAAGTCTCACGCATCGAAGGCGGCGGAATCTGCACCTGCGTGAGCGGCTCCCGATCGACATCCCATTCGACGGCCGGTATGCCACGCGCGAGCCGAAGCGCCCGCTTTTCCTCCTTGCGTGCCTCGTAGGCTGGAACACCGTTCATTCCATAGACCTCGATGTGCGTCCGCACGCCGGCGTCCCGTAAGACGAAGTCGGGCAACATGTCGTCCTCTGCTGACATACGAACGGGCTTTGCGAAGTCGCGCCGCTCAGTGACAAGCCGGTTGGCCATCGCGACTTCGTGAATCGAATCGCAGGGCAGGTACGCGTGAGAGCAGAGCATTGCAGCCAGATCAATAACTTTCAGGTGGCCCTTTGAAGTGCGCTCAACGAGAAGGAGGGCAACGACGCGCGCGCTGCGCTCGCCGAGGGCGCGCCACGCATGCCATAAGTCCGCGCGGCGTGCTCGATCAGGCTGGTGCTGGCGTAGTACCTGCGCGCGCTCTGACGCAGACTTACTGCGTGACCATATTGGGTCGGAGCCACCTCGCTTACCTCGCCAATGATGAGTCCGCGCCGTGTCGTTCCTTTTTCTGTCGTGAGCCGCGCGATAAAAGCATCGAATTCGGCATTGATTGCGACGCGATCGGCTTCATCGAAGCGACGCATGATGTGCAGGACGTTCTGGGCATCGGCACCGTTGATCAGGGCCGTCCCTGCCTCAGCCAGCAGCTTCGACCCACAAGGTCTGGAGGAAGGCGAGCAGGCTGGCCGAGCGCCGGCTCTGGTGGGATCGGGTTTCCGTTGCCGAGCCGCGAGAGCCGAAGGTGGTTTCTCGCGTGGTTAGCGCGGCGTCCAATTTTATGTTCAGGCCTGTGGATGTCGACAGGACGGCTGCTTTGGAGTCGCCGCCGCGGACGGAAGGTGCAACATTCGGATCTTTGAAGAACGAGCAGGCGCGATCGTGACGATGTCCATCGTCTGGCCATCCGGCCAGATGGAACAGCGACCCGTAAAACGGCGGATCACAAGCTGGAGCGAAGCAGCACCGCCGCACTCGCATGTGGCGTACCCGGGCGTTACCTTTGCGCGTTCAAGCCGCCTCACGTACCGCGCGGGATTTTCCTGAACGTCGCTTAAGGGGAATGTGCCGCCGTCGAAGCTTACGTTGAACATGTTGCACGCACCTTGAATTTGGCCGTAGAGGCGTTCGAAGGACCTCGGCGGCATCGGGCATCAAAACTGGCTCATTGAATCCGCGCGGACAAGGCGCGTAAGCCATTTTGAGCCGCGCGGCGAGCACGGTGACATGCGAAAGCTGCACGCTTGCGGGAGCTTTAAGGGTGCGCTTTGATGCGGCGAAAGCTATACGGCTTTCGGGAGCTTTCCCGGTTAAGTGGCTGAGCCGGCTCACGCTTTCTGCTGGTGCCGCGTTTTGATGCAAACCTGATAATCGCCTTGCGGCGAGTGGCCGGCAAGGAACAATCCACAGGGTTATCCAGAAAATCTTTGGATAAGCATGCGCCGACGTCTGAGCGCGGAAAAGCCTAAAAGCCATACAAAATTCGCGCCCATTTCGGGAAAGCCACCGG
Organism: Paraburkholderia sp. BR10923; assembly: GCF_040948765.1. NCBI lineage: Bacteria > Pseudomonadati > Pseudomonadota > Betaproteobacteria > Burkholderiales > Burkholderiaceae > Paraburkholderia > Paraburkholderia sp. BR10923. The sequence continues at coordinate 42,625 of NZ_JBFPKO010000032.1, forward strand.
AACGCGAGCGGTAGCATGTATGCATCCAACGCGTCAGTGACGCATCGACTAAACGCCCGCAGCAGGTGGGCGCTTTTTGTTCAGCCCGAGGGGTTTCACACCCGTTGCGGGCGTGTTCCCGTTTATCGACACGGGAGCATCATGAACATCAATCGGCTGCTTCGCATCGGTATGCAGATGCATTGCCCCTCGTACGAGACACACGATCGCCTGCTGCGGATCGTGAAGTCGACGAAGCGGTATTCGAACCATTACCGCGCAGCGGCCCTGCGCCTTCTGGTGGTGGCAGCACCCGAATCGGTGACTGGCGGACTTGCATTCGCCGAGCGTCGTCGTCGGGTACGCAACCACTACGGCATCTGAATTGCAGTAATCCACGCGCTTCGGCGCAACAACCTGGCTCGCAGCTGCGGGCAATCCACTTACCCAGACGGGATCACTCCCGACTGGGCGTGCTCTCCCGTCTCATCCACAAGGGAAGCACCATGTACACAGCACTCGTTCAACAGTTCAAGGACGCGCAGACCAAAGCAGCTGCCGCATATCTGGAAGTTTGCGCGGCAGAGGTTGCCGCCTTTCCGAAGGATTCGGAATATCCGTATCGCGCAGCGAGCGTCCGGTCGGAGTACTCAACCGAGCGCGAGCTCTCGGAGTTCTGCTCGCGTCTGGCTCATGTGCTGGTCGGGGAAGCGATCCGTCGCTTCTCGCCTCCGGGCGGTCGGCTGGAAATCAACGACGAGCAGGAACTGGCCAACGCGTCGATCGATATTCGCGGCGCACTGAAGGCCGGGAAGTGTCCCGACTTCGACGCTTTCTGGGCTCACCTGGAACGCACGTTCAGTGGCGACGCTGGAAAGCGCATCGGACTCGTTCAGGCTGCAAAGCTGGTGATCGACGGCTTCGGGCTTCGTCCGGAGTCGGAGATAAAGCGCACCAGCAGCGCGATCATCCTGGACGCTCGAATCTGGAGCGAGCAGGTCTACCGATCGAACGAGCGCCAGGCGACCTATCACTCGTCGACGACAGCCACTGGCCTGATCCGTGGTCTTGCAGCGTTTGCGTCGGACGCCGGATTCGATTCACTGTCCGCACAGCTTACGCGCGGGCGACTGGTCGACTACCACTTCACAACGCGGGAAAAGGTGTCACTCGACGGCCTCGACATCGTGATGTTCAACGAGAAGTGGCAGTTCAAGTTTGCGCATCAGGTCGGCGACGCACTCTCGCTGTTTATCAGCGAGTACGGTACCGAGCATCTGGCGAATCGTCACCGCTTCTGAGCGGTCGTCACGAATCCGCCTGTCTTTCACTGGCCCGCTGATGCGGGCCTTTCTTTTTCTGGAGCTGCAATGGAGCAACTTGACTTAATGGAATTGGTGGATGCGGACTGGTACGCGCCGCTTCGCAGCATCGTGAGTCTCGGCTCACAGGATGAAGGTGTCGCGCATCAAGGCGAGCTGCATATGGCCCGCCAGCGTCATCTGGGGCAGTTTTTCACCCCCGATGCGATCGCGCTGTTCATGTGGCAGTTCGTGTGCAACTTCCTGCCCAAACGCAAGGTGTCGATCCTGGACAACTCGGTTGGGTCCGCCCGCCTGTTGCAGTATGCGAGCCCTGATCGTCACGCGCTGTATGGCGTCGACGTGCATGGCGACGCAATCATCGCGGTGCAGGGTGCGATGGAGGCGGCCGGGTTCGACTGCGATTTCCGGCGAGCCGGGATGGAGGATATCCACCCCAGGTCGTTCGATATCGCGCTGATCAATCCGCCGTTCTCGCTACACCTCGAGTCACCGCATCTCAAGCCGCTACCCGGTACAACGTGGGGTCGATATGGGCAAGGCACCTCGGCGCTGAGCCACGAGTACGCGCTTCAGCAGGCGCTCGACGCTGCGCAGGTCGTTGTGGCGTTGCTGCCACTGACGTTCGCCGATGCGATCGCATCGGCTACCTGCGACAGCGATTCGCCGTTGCAGCGCGCGGCGCACCGTCTCGCGGGTTTCTTCGAGATGCCGGTACAGGCGTTCAAGGAAGAGGGCGCGAATGTCCGCACGGCGGTTCTCGTCTTCGATCGCTACCGCCTCACGATAGGTCAGTTCGTGCGCGAGCAGGTGTCCGATCCGTCCATGACCGTCGCTGATCTTAAGCTGCATTTCGAGGAGAGCGCACATTCGAAGCCGAAGCTCGGACTCCAATCGCTCGATGAGTCACAGCCCGCGATTACGCGGCCCGTGACGGGCGATCAGCGGGTCACGATCTGTCACGACGGCCGCCGGATTTCGCTACGGTTCCGTTGTGGATTCGTTGAGGCGATGGTGCTCAATCACGTGCTGGATCGGCGGATCTATTCGCGCGATGGTCATAGACTGCCGCGTGGGATGCGGTACGCGGGGCAGGGCCTGCTGGATATGGAGGCGTATCTGGTGCAGGATGATCCTTCCGATGCATTGAACCGGCTGGTCGAGCATATCGAGTCCGCGGGCGGCAAGGCGGAGTTCGCCCCCGGCTTCGTTGAGCATTTTGCAAGGCGCGCGCGCAGGTCGGCGCGGCAGGCGGTACCGCTTCGTCACGAAGTCTGGACGACGGGCGCCCGCTCCGCGGAATCGGTTACCGGTGTCGCTCGCGCGACCCACAAGATCGATCCAACGAAATGGGCGAGTCCGCTTGTACGGGCCGGTGACACGGTCGTTTTCGCCCGGGAGGCCGACGGGCGCTACGGATACACCGTAAACGGAGTGGCGAGCATGCTCGCCGTCGACGAGCTCAACGCGAGGTTCAGCGTTGAGAACGTCGCGGAGGGCTGGGAAGTCGTGCACGAGGGCCTGGCGACGGCGTTTCCACAGCATGCGGCGCTGCTTCGTCGTCGCATGGAAGCGCTCTGCATCGATCAGTGGCTCGATTGGGAGTTCCAGCAGGACGATCTGATTGAAACGCTGATGAAGCCGCAGGGTTGCGTCATTGCATGGGAGCAGGCGTGCGGCAAGTCGCGTCTGTCTATCGCGCTGATCCTGCTGTCGGGCGTCACGCACGGTCTGATCGTGGTTGAGGCCCGTCTTATCGGCGAGATGCTGAACGAACTGGCGCAACTGCCGATTGACCCGTCCGTCGTGAAGGTCATCGACAGCGAGGAGGATCTGAAGGATCTTCGCCAGGTGAACCTGATCTCGTATGAGCGTCTGCGCATGCCGGTGGATCGGGCGAAGTCTGCGCGGGTAACGTATGCGCACAGGCTGCGCCGCCGTATCGGCCTGTTGGTGGCTGATGAAGGCGAGCGGCTGGCCAATCCGACGAGTGACCAGAGCCGTGCGCTCTGGCAGTTGTCTGCCCGGCGACGTTACGTGCTGACGGGCAGTCCGATTCCTAACTACCCGCGTGATGCCTTCGGGCTGATGGCGTTTTCGGGTGGCGATGGGACGGCAGCGCAGCCGTATGGGTATCGGCGAGGCTATATCGAGCCGAACTGGATCAGCTCGGTTGAGTTCGCGATGCGCGGCGTCGACCGGTTCCGTGATGACTTTGTGGTGCTGGAGTGGGTCACGTGGCAATTCGCGGAAAGCCTGCAGGAAGGGGCAAAGCGCGAAGTGCCGAAGATCGGCAACCTGCATGCGTATCGCGCGATGCTTGCACCGCACGTCAAGCGCAGGCTGGTCTGCGAACCCGACGTGTCACGTTGCATCCGGATCGATCCGCCCGTGGTCACCACGCACACGATGGATTGGGACGCGCAGCATCTCGCGACCTATCTGGATGCGGCCGACGAGTTTGCGGACTGGTATCGACGCTCGCGCGATGACAAGAAAGCGTGCAACCTCGTGACGATTCTCGCGCGCATCCGTGCCGTGCATTTCGCCGCCAACTATCCGCAGTACGGGATGGAGGGCGTCGCACGACTCGCGGGTCTGACGAGCAAGCAGCGCGCGATCATTGCCCGTATGCGGGAAATCGCCGCAAAGGGGCAGCAGGCGATCGTGTTTGCTGAAAATCCGGGCGTACTCAATGCGATCGCCAGGGAACTGTCATCCGATGGCGTGGATACGGTTCTGTTTCATGGCGAGATCCCGATCAGCAAGCGGGTGGCCGACAAGGACCGGCGGTTCATCACCGGTCGGGCAACGGGGCTGCTGTCGACGAAGGCCTCCGGTCGTGCGGGTTACAACCTGCCGAACGCGGACTACGTGCTCTTTTACGACCGGTCGTGGACGTGGCGCATCGAGTATCAGGCGATGCGGCGCGCGCTGCGCTGGAACCGCAAGGGCGTGCTGAAGGTGGAGTATTTCCATCTGCCCGGCAGCATCGATGAGTATCAGGCGCAGATGGTTGCGCACAAGCGCGATTCGATGCAGGCGGGACTGGACTGGGCGACGCCCGAGCTCGAGGATGAGACGTTTCTGCACATGGACTCGCTTCTGGATCGCTTCGTCGAGGATCTGGCAAGCGTACATGACCATACCGCACGCGATATGCGAGCAATTCTGAAGGAGGCTGCATGAAGGAGTCACAGGTAAGCGTGCTGGTCGGCGACGGCGTCGTGACGCTCAAGCGCGAAGGAACGAGGCGAGCAGTTGTAGCCGGTGTGCTTGGTCGCATCGAGCGCGACGGCGTGGAGCTGCTGTGTCTAGATCGTCTGGTACACGAAGCCCATGAAAGGACGTTCGTCGGTTGGAACGTCTCAGGCGCCGTGACCACGTTGCTCTCACGTGCGATCCCAACCGCCGTCGTGACGGCTGTTTGAGTTTCCCGGAGATTTCCGGGAACCAAGTCATTTAATCAGCCCGGCAGATCATCGCCGGGCTTTATTTTTGGGCGAGCGTTTCCCGAGGACAGCAGCCGACCCGTTTCTGTCATACGTTCAAGCCTGTCCAAACGCAGCTTTCTGATCGACAGCGGTCATTACAGGCTTACAGCCGGCCCGCTGATCGTTCCGACGCACTTCCGTGAGGCGATAGACCTTGCTCACCGTCCCCCGGAACAAGGCCTCGCGCTCGTCAGCGCTAGCTTGTGCAGTCAGCTTCTTGAAGGCGTTCCAACCATTACTGAATGGATAGGAGCCCTTGTCCACCGGGAAATTGCTCTCGTACATGCAGCGGTCCGCACCGAACGCTTCGATACACGTATGCATCCATGGCTTCCACGCTTGCGCCAATTCATCCGATGACGGCGGTCGCTCGCCCTTTTCAAACTCGAAGCCATTGATACGCATGCCGAGTCCGCCCACCTTCACATAGACATTCGGCAACTGAGCGAGTGCGCGCATTGAGCTCGACCAGGCGTCGAACGCTTCAGCGCGGTGGCTTGCGTAACTGGCGATGCGGACTACCCCGCCGCAATGGTTGATGATGAAAGGCGTATCAGGATGGACCTTTGCCAGATCGAACAACTCCGGCAATTGCGGGAAGAACAGCCATGCGTCGTACGACAGCCCCAGCGATCGGAGCTCCGCGACCCCGGCCCGGTAGTCGCGATCGAGCAGCAGTCCCCGCGGCGCTGCCGAAATCGGATTCACCAGCGTCTGGTCAGCATCCCAGGTAACCAGATGCCGAACGCCACGGAAACGACCATCGCCAGCATCCAGTTCCGCTTCGAGAACATCGCGCACCGCCGGCCCCCGGCGAAGATCCGCATAGCCGACCATACCTTTCGCAACCTGCGGCTCGCCACTCTGCAAAGGAGCCGTGACACCCGCGACATACTCGATCTCTCCGACCGGTCGCATCGGCTCCGGACCCGACGGGCGATACCGGGTCAACGCCTGCATGAACACCGACGCGGTGATGTTGTGACCGGATCGCGCGTCCTCGAGATACTCGTCGACAAGATAGGTCCATCCCGGACGTTCATAAAAGTGGTGATGGGCGTCGATGATCGGCATGTCGGGCTCAAGCGCAGCCTCGGTGCCAGAGGCGAGCCAGTCCGACCGAACGGGAAGGTAGTTGCTAGTCGTACTCACGGCATGTTTTCCTGTTTGCAAACGCCTGACGTAGAGCGATAGCAGGCAGCATCATTGGTACTGCCATTGCGCTCAGCAAGCGGCGGCGTCGGGTGATGATGGTATTGCTATCAGCGCTCTGCGCGATCGAATGCATAAAGTGACAAAGTCAGCAATGTCGTGATGCCTAGCACAATCGACAGACCAATCATGCCGGCCTCGAACGTACCGAAACTGTCCTTCAGATAACCCACGAGGTACGGTCCCGCAAAGCCGCCGAGTGCACCGATCGAGTTGATAAAGGCCAGGCCACCGGCAGCCGCCTGTCCGGAAAGGAACCGGGCAGGAAGCGTGTAAAAGATCGTCCGGCCCGCAATCGTGCCGATCAACGCGAGCGTGATGCCAGTCATCGCCGGAACCAGCTGATGGAAATACGTCGAGACACCCAGCGCAATCGCACCAATCAAAAGGCCTGCGGCGAGATTTGCGATCGGGCCGCCGCGACGATCGACCCGCTTTGCCCACCAGAGCAACGCGACGGTGGCAAAGAAGTAAGGCACGGCCGACATCCAGCCGGTCTGCATTACGCTCATCCCGTGAGCCCGCAGCATCTGAGGCAGCCAGATGCCGATGCCGTAAGAGCCCATCGTAAAGCCAAAGGAAATCATCGCCAGAATGTAGGTCCGCGCGTCCTTCAACGCTGCCACGAAATTTTTCTTCTTCTGACGGGACGAGCCTTCCCGATCAAACGCGCCTTGCAGAGCTTGCCGTTCCTCGTTGGACAACCACTTCGCATCGGCGGGCTTATCCGCCAACATTTTCAGTACGAGAAAGCCGAGCACGCATGCGGGCAATCCTTGAACGATGAACATCCACCTCCAGCCCGCCAGTCCCAGGACGCCGTCCATATGGAGCAGCGCCGCCGAGAGCGGACCACCGACGAGCGACGACAACGGCGTGGAGACGGTGAACCACGCGAGCACCCGAGTGCGATAGCCAGCCGGAAACCAGACGGCGAGGAAAAAGATCACACCGGGAAAGAAGCCCGCCTCACCGATGCCGAGCAGCAGCCGGACCGCGTAGAAGCTTTTGGGGCCGACAGCCAATGCCGTTGCCGCTGCGAAGAAGCCCCAGGTGATCATGATGCGGGCGAGCCAGCGCCGCGCGCCGAAGCGGTACAGCGCGAGGTTGCTCGGGACCTCGAACAGACAGTACCCGGCGAACATGATGCCCGCCCCCCAGCCGAACTGTGTGGCGGTCAAACCCAGATCGTGATTCATCGTCAACGCCGCGAAACCGACGCTCGTGCGATCCAGATAGTTGAAAAAGTACGCCAACGCGAGGAGCGGAATGAAGCGCCACGCAGCTTTCCTGACTGCGGACTGCTCGAGGGTGGAACCCACCGCGCTGCCTGTCGTGATGTCCGATGAAATGGATGTCATGTCTCGTCTCCAGTCGAATCACGGCGCGCAAAAGGCCCTGCCGGCCTCCGCGGCTTAGTGATTCTTTATTTGCTTCGCTGCTTCGCTGCTTCAGGCGCTGGCGAGTTCGTTCGCCGACGGGTTCGATGCATCGCCAGGCTGGGCGTCCTGACACTTGACTACCCCAGCCTCGGTCAACTGTCTGAGGTCTTCCGGTGTGTATCCGAGACCCGACAGAAGCGCTTGAGTGTCCTGACCCAGCGAAGGGGGCGCCGCGCGCAGGTGCAGGCGCTCACCATCCAAGGTCAAGGGCAGCAGCGCAGTCCTCGTCGCTATGGGCTGTCCCGCGCCGCTTGCATCGGGCGGCAACGTCACTTCGGCGAGTCCGCCGGTGGCGAGCAGGTGCGGATCGTCGAACAGATCCTGCGGCTTGGTAATCGGCGCATAGGGCAGTCCGCAGCGCTCGAAAATCGTGCTGATCTCGGCCGCGGTGAACGCTTCCATCTGCTTTCGAAGCAGCGGCAGCAACCAATCGCGGGCCTGCACGCGCTGATTGTTGGAAGCGATACGCTCGTCCGCCTTGAGCTCCGCCAGCCCGAAAGCGTCGCAGAACAGCGCCCATTGCGTATCGGAGACAACGGCCAGGAAGATCTGCTCGCCGTTTTTGACCGAGAACACGTCGTAGACGGCCCACGCTGAAATGCGGCTTGGCATCGGCGCCGCCGCTTTGCCGGTCACGGCGTACTGCATCATGTGTTGAGCCACCAGGAACACATTGTTCTCGAACAGCGCGCTCTGCACTTCCTGACCCCGGCCCGTGCGTTCGCGTTGAGCCAGCGCCGCCATCGCGCCTATCGCGCCGAACATTCCACCCATGATGTCGTTGACACTCGTTCCGGCGCGCAGCGGCCTGCCTTCCGGTCCCGTCATGTAAGCGAGGCCGCCCATCATCTGCACGACCTCGTCGAGCGCGGTGCGATGATCGTATGGGCCAGGCAGAAAGCCTTTATGCGACACGTAGACGAGACGCGGATTGAGCCTGGACAGCGCGGCATAACCGAGGCCGAGCTTGTCCATCGTGCCGCTCTTGAAGTTCTCGCTGAAGACGTCCGCTCCAGCGAGGAGCTTGTGAACGATTTCCACGCCACGCGGATCTTTTACGTCCACGGCGATGCTCTTCTTGTTCCGGTTGAACGTGCTGAAGAAGCCCGCACCGGAGCCGCGCAAAGCGCGCGTGCTGTCGCCGGAAATAGGCTCGACCTTGATCACCTCCGCGCCCAGGTCCGCCAGCACCATGCCGCATGTCGGCCCCATCACCATGTGCGTCATCTCGACGACGCGTACGCCGCTATACGGCAGATTCTGGTTTGCTTGTACTTCGCTCATTGCGCTATTCCAGTGAGGCAGCCTTGGGGTTGCGGCGCGCTGGGTGCGCGGCCGTCTGCATACGCGAATCCCTTTGGGAGCCCCGCGTCCTGCACGTGTCCGTATAACGCTTCGCCGGGCAGCGCCTCGGCGAGAATTGCACGGGCGGCGATCAGCCTGTCGATGTCCACACCGGTGTCATAGCCCATGGCTTCGAGCAGGAAGGCGAGGTCTTCTGTCACGATGTTGCCGGTCGCGCCCGGTGCATACGGGCAGCCGCCGAGACCCGCCTGGCTGGAATCGATCGTCGTCACGCCGACTTCGAGCGCTGCAACGACGTTGGCCAGCCCCTGTCCGCGCGTGTTATGGAAGTGGGCCCCGCCGGCCTTTGCGCCGAGTTCCGTTTGCAGACGGCGGAACAGCCGGCGAACCTGGGTCGGATTCGCGTAGCCGCTCGTATCGGACAGGCCGATTTCATCGACGCCGCATTCGGCCATTGCCACGCACATGCGCATGGTCTGATCGTCGGTCACAGTGCCCGCGATCGTGCAGCCGAAGGCGACCGAAACACCGGCCTCGATCTGCACGCCGGGAAACCGCTCGTCACGAAGCGCGACGATATTGCGCACTTCTTCAATCATCTGCGCATTGGTCTTGCGGATATTGGCCAGCGAATGTTCGTTGGTCACCGAAACGGGCAGCGTCACCTTGTGCACGCCTGCTTCGAAAGCGCTCTGGCTGCCACGAAGATTCGGCGCTAGAACCGCGACGTGCAAACCGGGAAGGGAGAGCGCATGCGCGACGACCTCGCGGATGTCAGCCATCTGAGGCAGCAGTTTCGCCGGCACGAATGAGCCTACTTCAATTTCCTTCAGGCCTGCAGCGGCGAGCGCCGAGATCCATCGCAGCTTCGCTGCCGTGGGCATGACAGTTTTGATGCTCTGCAATCCGTCACGCGGACCGACCTCGCTGATCAACACCTTGGGATTGGGCGTATTCACGACTGACTCCTTGGTTCTAACACGCAGACCTGCGTTCTATGGGATAGAACTATAGGTGCGCTTTGCGACTTGGTGAAGACGGGTAAACCCCGAAATCGCGAAAAACAGAACTTGAGTTCTGTCACGCGAAACATTAGAGTGACGGCATAACCAGGGAGGAGAAGAGATGACTATCAGTGGGCCCGGGAATGCAGAGCGGTCGCTCGACGCATCGGACACAAGCAGTGGAGTCGCCGTTCTGGATCGGGCTTTCGCGATTCTCAACGCTTTCGGCCAGACCGACGACCGGTTGACGCTCACCGAGCTATCGCGCCGCACCGGCTTGTATAAAAGCACGGTCTTGCGGTTGCTCGGTGCTTTGGAGCACGGCGGATTTATACGGAAGCTGAATGACGGTCAGTACGCTGTCGGACATCAACCGCTTCGCCTCGCAACGCTTTACCAGCGGTCTTTTCAAGTCGGCCCCGTTGTGGAACCCATCCTTCAGCAGTTGAGTCGCGACCTGGGCGAGACGGCCTCTTTTTACGTCCGGCAAGGTGACAAGCGCCTGGTCCTGTATCGCGTGGAGCCCTCGAGAAGCGTGAGAGTAGCGATCCGGATTGGCGAGGAATTCGAGATCGACAAAGGCGCCTCCGGCAAAGTGCTGCTCGCATTCAGTGAATCATCGGATCCGCGCTGGAATGAGGTGCGGGAACGATTCTGCGCGGTCTCATACGGTGAACGAGATCCCGAAACAACGTCAGCATCAGTGCCGGTGTTCGATTCAACCGGTCAGCTGTTGGGCGCTCTGACCCTCTCCGGGCCGAAAGGCAGATTCGACGCCCCAGCCACCATCAACGTTGCTCTCAAAGCATTGCTTCTCAGCGCGAAGCGAGCAACGGTCGACTTGGGGGGCATTGGTGCGAGATACGATGCAAGCATCGCCAGATTCGTCGACGAAGACGCTGCCAAATCGGAAAAAGCGGATGTCGATACGGAAATGCCTGACCCAGGCACGCGGCCTTTGAGCATGCGCCCTTTGCATTAGGCATGTGAACCCCGGCATGCCATCTGAATGCCGCGCAAAGCGCGAATCGCCTTGCTGCGGCAACGATCACATCCTCGCTTACAGCGACCAAAGCGCGCAGCGCCCAGCTTTCCCGGCTGGCTGAAAGGCGTCGTTATTCATTGTTGAGCCGATCCCACTCCGTACGTGCTGAAAGATGCGCTTGCCCGGCATGCAAGGCACGGGTCGGCGCTGGTTATCCCTAGTCGCTCCTTCACTACCTGCACGGCTACCATAGGAATACTGTTACACAGAACTACGTTCTATCTAACAGAACTTCAGTAAAACAGCCAGGAGATATGCAGATGGCCAGTCTTCCCGTTAATGGGACAAAGCTCTCGTCCGGTTCACCTATCGTTGGGGAGGCAGAGCGAATCAACGCGCGTATCGACCGCTTGCCCGCGACGCGCTCGATATGGATGCTGGTCTTCGTGCTGGCTGTCGGCGGCTGGTTTGAGTTCTACGATCTATTCTTGACCGCGTATGTCGGACCGGGCCTCGTCAAAAGCGGCCTGTATTCGACGACGACGGCGTCGTTCTTCGGCTTCTCGGGGCTTGGCGCGTTCGTCGCGGCATCGTTCGCGGGTCTTTTCATCGGCACGTTCTGTTTGTCACGCCTTGCCGACCGCTTCGGACGCAAGACGACCTTCACCGTCTCGCTGCTTTGGTATTCGGTAGCGACCTTTGTGATGGCTTGGCAAGACAGCGCGTCCGCAATCAATCTGTGGCGTCTGATCGCGGGCATCGGCGTGGGCGTTGAGTTGGTGACGATTGATACATACGTCAGCGAACTCGTGCCGATGCATCTGCGCGGCCGCGCTTTCGCGTTCGTGCATCTTGTGCAGTACGCCGCCGTGCCTGCCGTCGCACTGTTCGCATGGTGGCTCGTGCCGCGCACACCGTGGGGCATCGACGGATGGCGCTGGGTGGTAGTCATCGGCTCGCTGGGCGCGTTTGTCGTGTGGGCGATCCGCCGCCGCGTGCCGGAGAGCCCGCGCTGGCTCGCGCAGCAAGGCCGTCTCGAAGAAGCGGAAAGCGTGACGCACGCGCTCGAGGCAAAGGTGATGGAGCAATACGGGAAAGCGCTGCCCACGCCAGTGGAACGCGTCGAGCGCGCGGTCACCGTCGGCAAGGCGCGTTTCGGGGAGATCTGGCAGCCCCCGTATCGCCGCCGCGCCATCACAATGCTTGTCTTCAACCTTTTCCAGGCGATCGGCTTCTACGGCTTCGCGTCGTGGGTACCCACGCTGCTCGTCTCCAAAGGCGTGACCGTCACGCATAGCCTGATGTATTCGTTCGTCATCGCGGCGTCGAATCCGTTCGGGCCTTTGATCGCCATGACATTCGCCGATCGTATTGAACGAAAGACGCTGATCGTGCTTTCCGCGCTCGGCATAGCCGTCTTCGGCAGCCTGTTCGCAACACAATCGTCGCCCGCGATTCTGATGATGCTAGGGGTGCTCATCACCCTGTGCGGCACACTGCTCTCGGTCGGCTATCACGCTTACCAGACCGAGCTTTTCCCAACACGCATCCGTGCCACGGCGGTCGGCTTCGTCTATTCGATGTCGCGCCTCTCCGCAATGTTTTCTGGGTTCATGATCGCCTTCGCGTTGCGGCACTTTGGTGTTGAGGGCGTATTCGGGTTGATAGGCGGTGCGATGGTGGTGATCATGGGCGCGATCGGCTTCTTCGGTCCGCGCACGAATAATCGCACGCTCGACGACATCTCTCATTGAGCGCAAGAAATCGCGGTCTCGCCGTTAGAGATCCGCGCGGCAACGCGGTCCTGCCCGACGTCGCGAAGCACGAGGACTGACGCTTGAAGCGACTCTCGCGACGATGGGCTGGTTCGTGCCAACTATATGAATGCGGGAGTGGAGTTTTACTGCGCAGCGAACTGGCGCAACTTGTACAGGGACCGGGCTGGGATGATGTCCGATGCGACTAAAAATCTCGAGACTCGCTTCTTTCAAAGCGAGGCGATGCTGGTTGAGCACAAGCTGATGGCCTCGCGTACGGTTGCAGTGCGCGGCGCCGACCCGATCATTATCGAAGCTATTCCATTGAATACAGTTGCCGACTGTCATGCACGAGCAGTGTCTCATGCTAGCCAGCAAGCCGACGTTCGCAAATCAAACTTGAATGACTGAAACTGGCCGTTGGACTAAACCGCTCGCGCGGTAGGGGCTACGGTCAGACGCCGGTGGTCATGGAGAGGCCGGCATCGCGGTTCCGTATGTTGGCGAATGAGGCAATCCGCCTCGTTCTCCAGCAGGAGCCCCATCATGACCTCCTCGCAGTCAAACGTCAGTCCGCTGCGCCAGCGCATGATCGACGACATCCGCATGCGCCAGCTTGCCCCCAAGACGCAGGACATCTATCTGCACATCGTGCGTGAGTTCGCCCGGTTTCTCGGGCGCTCACCTGACACGGCCACCGTCGAGGACCTGCGGCGCTACCAGCTCCATCTGGTCGACCACGGCACATCGGCCGTGTCGCTGAACCACGCGATCACCGGCCTGAAGTTCTTCTTCACCGTCACGCTCGACCGGCCCGAGCTGATGGTCAGGATGCAACCGGTACGCGTGCCCCGCGTATTGCCCGTCGTGCTCAGCCCCGATGAAGTGCGGCGGCTCATCGAGGCCGCCGGCAACCTGAAGCACCAGACCGCGCTGTCGGTCGCGTATGGCGCGGGGCTACGCGCCAGCGAAGTGGTCGCGCTGAAGGTCTCTGACGTCGACAGCGAACGCATGACATTGCGTATCGAGCAGGGCAAGGGCCGCCGTGACCGCTACGCCATGCTCTCGCCGGTGCTGCTCGAGCGTCTGCGTGTGTGGTGGCGTGTGGCCCGTGCGCAGGGCAGGATGCCCGAGGGTGGGTGGCTGTTTCCTGGGCTCGATCCACTCGATCAGCTGAGCACGCGGCAACTGAACCGCGCCATTCATGCCGCCGCCGAGGCCGCGCACATCGACAAGCGTGTGTCCATGCACACGCTGCGCCACAGTTTCGCGACGCACCTGCTCGAACAGAAGGTGGACATCCGCGTGATCCAGGTGCTGCTCGGCCATGCGAAGCTCGACTATCTCCCGCGCCGAACTATGTCCCGCTTGGATTGAAGGTCCTCGTTGTTCATGAAGATGCGGCGTGGGCGCTCAACATTGGCATGCTTCTTTTCGGGCACTTTCCGCCTGAAAGGAGAAGACCGTGGAGCATTCCTATGTGAGCGCCAAGACGATGGTCTGCACCGTTGGAGGCCTGATATCTGAGCACCTTGTCGCATTCGTCGAGTGGCTGGTCGAGCAACAATATTCGGAGAGTTATGCATTTCTGGTTGCCCGACAGGCGCTTGCATTTGGGCGATGGTGCAACGATAGGCGGCTTTCATTGTGTGCCTTGAACGACAGCGACATCGCACGATACCAGCGGTTGCGATCGCGGCATCGATCGAGATGCCTCGAGACCCGACGCCGGGAACTGCGCGCGTTGCAACTATTGATGAACTACTTGCGTAGTCGAGGCGTGTGTCATGCCTCTCAAGCGCTCGCGGCGGCCGCTGACAACGTTATCGAAAAGTTTGCGTTGTGCCTGCGGCATGAGCAGGGGTTAGCGGAAGTGACTGTCGAGAACTATGCGAGGTGGGTACGCAGATTCCTGGTGTGGCGTTTCGGTCGCGGAGATATTTGCCTGTCTGATGTTTGTGCGGCCGACGCAGCAGCATTCATTCAGAGCGAAGCAAAGCGCATGAGGCCGGCCGCGCTGAAGAATATTGCCAACGCTTTGAGGTCGTTCTTCCGTTACTCCCAGTCCCGTGGCGAAGTCTCCGCAGGACTTGCGGCAAGCGTGCCAACGGTGGCCGCCTGGGCGAGCACGCCCCCAATCCCGAGAGCCATCTCAGCGGAACACGCCCAGCGCGCAATCGACAGTTGTAACCGACTGAGTGCCGTAGGGTTACGCGATCGCGCCGTGCTGCTGCTTCTGGCGCGGCTGGGGCTGCGTGCCTGCGAGATCGTCAGGGTGACGCTGGACGACATCGATTGGGATCGCGCTCAATTGCGCGTGCGTGGAAAAGGTGGGCGCGAGAGCCTCCTGCCATTGGCCGCCGACGTTGGTGAAGCAATCGCCGCCTATCTCCAGCACGGGCGGCCCTCCTGTCCAGATCGGCACCTCTTCCTTCGTTCCGTGGCGCCGGTACGCGGGTTGATGGAAGGTTCAGACGGGATTGGCACGATTGTGCGTCACGCAATCCTACGAGCGAGAGTCGACGCGCCTCATCGCGGCTCACATCAATTCCGGCATGCTTTGGCCGTACGCATGTTGCAGCTCGGCGCTTCGCTGCCTGAGATTGGCCGGGTGCTACGCCATCGTAGCGTGCAGTCCACCAGCATTTACGCGAAGGTGGATGTCAACACACTCCGGACATTGGCGATGGCCTGGCCGGGAGGTGTGCGATGAACTCGCTTCGAGAAGGACTCAGAGAGTACCTTGACCTGCGCCGCAGCCTTGGCTTCAAGATGCGCGAGGCCGGCCGGCTGTTGCTCCAGTTCATCGACTTCATGGAAGCACGGCAGGCAGAGTACATCTGCAATGGCCTGGCGGTCGAATGATCGCAACGTCCTTCGGTTCAACCCGCCGAGTGGGCCAGGCGGCTTTGCTTTGTGCGCGGCTTTGCCCGCTACCGCAGCGCCACCGATAGCCGCACTGAGATTCCTCCAGTAAGTCTGTTGCCGCACCGTTCCACTCGGGCGAGACCACATCTGTACACGGAGCAAGAAGTGATAAACCTCATGGACGCAGCACTGAAATTGCCGGTGACCTGGCCGTCGACGCCGCTGCGGCCGTGGGTGTTTTACTGCCTTATCGGCTTACTCAGTGTAACGGGCATGCGTATCGGGGAGGCAATGAGCCTTGAGCTGGATGACGTGGACATTGATAACGCTATTCTCACGATTCGCGGTGCAAAACAAGGTCGTTCGCGCCTGGTTCCCATTCATGCGACTACCTGTGCCGCTCTGGCAGAGTACCTCAGGCGCCGCGAGCAGTTCTTCGGTCATCGCGTCTCATCTTATGTCTTTGTTAGCGGCCGCGGAACTCGGCTGGACATGGGGCGCGTTCATCGCGTGTTCTACGCACTATCGCGGGCAACTGGTTTGCGGGCGGAAGGTGCCAGCAAAGGGCCGCGTCTGCATGACTTCCGTCACCGCTTCGCTGTCGAAGTTCTGACACGTTGGTATCGGTCTGGGGAAGATGCCTGGCGCCTGTTGCCGCTTCTGTCGACTTACCTCGGGCACGTATACGTAGTCGGCACATACTGGTATCTGAGCGGCTCTCCCGAGTTGATGGCGCTGGCGATGGCCCGGTTCGAGCGGCGCTGGGGAGGCTCATCATGACACGCGAGCCCAGTTTCGCCGTCCTGCTGGAGAAGTTTTTTATCCAGCGCCTGATTCAACAGCGTCAAGCAAGCGTACACACGATCGCATCGTACCGCGACACATTCCGGCTGTTGCTTGAGTTTGCCCAGCGGCACTTGCATAAAGCGCCATCCAGCTTGGCCCTGGAAGACGTCGATGCGTCGCTGATCTCGGCGTTCCTTGATGAACAGGAAAAGGTCCGGAAGGTGACGGCCCGAACGCGTAATCTGCGCCTAACTGCAGTGCATTCGTTCTTCAAATATGCGGCGTTCGAGATGCCGTCACACGCTGCGCACATCCAACGGGTGCTGGCCATTCCGGCCAAACGGTTTAGCCGAACCCTGGTGCCCTTCCTGAGCCGGCAGGAGGTCGATGCCTTGCTGGCCGCACTTGGCCAAGATACCTGGTCAGGTCGCCGTGATCACGCACTGTTGCTGCTGGCGGTTCAGACAGGGTTACGCCTGTCGGAACTAACCAACCTTCAACGCGAAGATCTATATATCGGCATCGGCGCGCATGTGCGAGTAATTGGCAAGGGACGCAAGGAGCGTTGTACGCCACTGAGCAAGAGCACGCGCGCAGTGCTGGCCGCCTGGCTTCGTGAACCATCGCGGGCCGAAAATCAGCCACTGTTCCCGAATGCGCGAGGCGGTCAGCTTAGCGCACACGGCGTACATTACCTCGTCCACAAGCACGTCGCAGCCGCCGCAAAAGAATGCCCATCGCTGAAAAACAAGCGCGTAAGCCCACACGTGTTGCGGCACACGACTGCAATGGACCTACTGCAAGAAGGCGTCGACCCGTCGGTCATTGCACTGTGGCTTGGTCACGAATCGGTGGAAACTACACAAATCTATCTCGACGCTAATCTGACGTTGAAACAGGAGGTTCTTGACAGGACTACACCGCCTAACGGGAAGCCTGGACGGTATCGACCAGATGACCGATTGCTGGCGTTTCTGAAAAACTCGTGACCAGATCTATGTCCCGCTTAGCGCTCGGCCGTGCGTTACCGTACCACGGTGCTCTGCGCACCGGGACATAGTTCGGCGCGGGAGATAGTCAAGTTTGTACTAAACCGCTGAAGCGGTAGTGGGGGGAATGGCTGACGTCAATGCCTGACGTTCAGGCAGCACGGTGGTCTACTGCCGAACCGCCGGCATGGCAGGCCAGCCGCCTGGAGCAGTATGGAAGTGCCCGATCGGGCATTCCATTCACTGTTTCAGGAGGTTCGCCATGACACCGCTGCGCAAACGCATGCTGCATGACATGCAGATCCGCAACCTTGCAGACAACACCCAGAAGGCCTATCTGCTGCAAGTTTCCAGTTTCGCCCGGCACTTCCGGCGCTCACCTGAGGTGC